>CAXNKP010000001.1:0-32994 GCA_964202815.1 Stagnihabitans sp.
GGGACGGGTTTTGACGCTGCGCGCCACCGAAAAGGTACCTGCACCGCCGAAGTAGACCTTGCGGCCGATCTGGCACGGCTTCCGGTGGCAGAGCCGGATCCCACAGTTCCGATTTTGCTGTTCGTGCTTGGACCTTCAAGGTCCGGAAAGACGACGCTTGAGGGGTTGCTGACCTTGCATCCGAGTGTCTATGCGGGTGGCGAAAACAATTATCTGTCAGCCGCTGTTAGCACCAGCCTGCAGGCTGCCGGTTTCTTGCCAGAAACCAACCTAGCCTGTCTGCCAATCCAGTTGCAGGACGAGTTTCGGCGTCGCTACTGGTTGGCCTGGCGGCGCAGAGCCGGGGCGGCTAAGGTCTTTGTCACCACGGCTCCGGGGTTCATCCATCAGGCTGCGCGCTTGGGGGCGATCTTGCCGAATGTGCGGTTTGCCCTGATCGACAGGAATGCCGACGATGTTCGGTTCCGGATGCTTTTGAAGCGTTATGAAAATGGCTACCTGTATGCCAGCGACACTGTGGCGGCGCGCAACCAATTCGATATCATGTTCGCGGAACGCTTCAACGCGTGACGATGGCGGAACCCCGCATGGGCCAGAGGCCATACACAGAGTTCATGACACTCCGCTGCGAAGGTAAATTGGAAATCGCTATTGGCAGAATTCATCCAAAACACCGCATCGACGCGATATTAACCGGCACGCCCACGACTACGCCACATCCATCGCGGCCTTTACATTTCCGACGAGGCTGGACGACTTGCCTTTTGCGGTTACAGGTAGCGCTGGATGTCAGTCAATCTGCGCACAAGCCCGTTGTCCTTGGTGATCTGCGTCTGCGCTGGCTTCGCCATCACCCGCCAGTGCTGCTTCGGCCAGTTGCAGAACCGCCGAAACCTCCTCGTGCTGCCACGGATGCCTTGGTCATGGGCGCTTTGCCGATCGTTGCAGGTTGTTTGGAGAATTGCGATGCCCCTAGTTTTCCTGTCCCATTGTTAGAATTATAGGTGCTTGAACCCGTTGCATTGGTGAACCTGCCGTCAGCGGTCTTGTAAAGCGGCTGCACCGCCGGGGATGCCGTGGCACCGCGTGACATCATGTTGCCGATGAGGTAGCCTGCCAACAAGGGCATGAAAATCCCGCCACCGCTTGAGCTTCCTGCAACCTGCGACTCGCCGCCACACGCTCCCTCGCCGTGCTGCTCTTCACAGACTTCCAGACTGTCGTAGCGGGGAGCCGTTTCCACCAGCAACTGCTGGGCTGCAGCAAAAGCGCTGTCGCAATCGAGGGACGAAAACGTACCGCCCGTGTTGGCGGCTTCTTTACAGCTTTCAAGATCTGGAAAGGCCGTGGCGTCAACTTCTTCTTCACCGCAGCCCGCCAGAGCAAATGCTGCGGCACCAACCAGAAAAAGGGCAACGGTACGGGATCTTTTTGAGACGTTTGTGGTCATGATGCGGCCTTCTGGTCAGTCACGGATTAAGTGGGGTTTGAAACGCGACAAATCTTGCGTTATGCGCGACCGGTCATCGCGAAGCCCTATCCCCGCGCATGCGTGCCCCACAATCCATGCGCCGACCACCGGGTGGAACCCGTCGAACAGCGGCAATTGATGATAAGCCTGCACGATTTTTGGATGCGCTGCATAGGCGTGGTTGGAAGACGCCTCTGTGATCTGGCCGTTCTGGATGATCGAGACCGAGGCGCCTTCGCGTGAGAACAACGGCTTTGTGACGTGGCCGTTGCGTAGCAGGGGCGCTGCGCGGTCGAAGGCGGCTGCGACGCGGGGCTGGGCCATACCGTTGCCCGCGAGGGCGTCACCCACATCGCTTTCAAAGAAGGCAGGCAGCAGGTTGGGGTGGCCTTCGAACATTTGCCACAGCACAGGCAGCAATCCTTTGTTCGACAGGACAGCCTTCCAGGCAGGCTCCAGAAACAGGCAACCCGCGGTTGCCAAATGGCGTGCGAACGGATCGCGCAACAGGTCTTCCCATGGGTAAAGCTTGACCAGAATGCCGATCACGCGGTCCTCAGCGTCGACAAAATTGCCGTCCTCGCTGATGCCGATCTTTTCCAAATCGCTGAAATGTGCGCCAAGCCCGGCTTCGCGCGCGGCCCATGCCATGGCTTCGACAGTGGCATAGTCTTCCGCATTGCTGGCGGTGGCTGCAAAATGCAGATCGGTGTCAGCGGCGAACAGATCGCGAAACCGCGCAACAAGGGCTTCGTGGATGCCGTTGAACTGATCATCTTCGGACGACAGCACGCCGCGCGCGATCTGATCCTCCAGCCACTTCCATTGAAATGACGCACTTTCATACAGCGACGTCGGCGTGTCTGCGTTGTATTCCAGCAGTTTGGCGGGACCAGTGCCATTGTATGCCAAGTCGAACCGGCCATAAATTTCGGGATCGCCACGATGCCAACTGGCCGCAACCAGATCATGATGCTCTGGCGGAATGGCAAGCTTTGCCATCAACTCTTCGCTGACGACGATGGCCGCTGCCGCTTCACGACACATGGCATGCAGTTCCGTCGACGGATCCTCAAGATCGTCCTCGATCTGGCGCAACGTGAATTGATAGGCCGAACTTTCATCCCAATAGGGCTCGCCGTACATTTCGGCAAATGTAAACCCGACATCGGCCGCCAGGCTTTGCCAATCAGGACGTTCGGGAAGTTGGGTCTTTCGCATTTTCGTCCTGTCTTGCCAATCTAGGGAATTTAGGGTTTGAGGCGCTCTACAACCAGAGGCTGCCCGCATTTGTCACAGTCGGTCACGAAAAGTTGTTCTGTGCCAAATTGAGATCGAACACGGCTATCGCAACCTTCCCAGCCGTTTGCGGACGTTCAGGCCGTCAATGGGGCGACATCAAAACAGTCTTTCGTGCTCGGTTTGGCGGAACCTGGCCTCTGACAGGCCACATGTGCTTGTGATGTGGATCACGGGGCTTCAGGCATGGGATCAGCGGAAGCACCCAGACATGAGGCAAACGAGGAAAGGCAGCAATCGAAATACCGCCTTGTTTCGATAAACCCATGTCGCTAAACTTTCAAACCAACGGTAAGGCTTGGGATATCGTGGGCATCAGATCAGCGCTTGGGATGCTTCGTGCGAGCCCTTCGGGCGAATTGAGAAACCAAAAACAATGGCCAACAGTCCGACTTCCCGCGTCGACAAGCTCCTGTCTTCCATGGGCTATGGGTCGCGCACCGAAATGGCGCGACTGGCAAAGGCTGGTGGTATCACTCTGGACGCTGTGGAGCTCGTTGATGTCACCCAACGCATCCGTGTAACGTCAGATTTGCCGTCCCGCATGGAGATTGACGGCGCGGCGCTTGATCCCGTCGCAGGCATGGTCATTCTCTTGCACAAGCCTTTGGGCATGACCTGTTCGCACAAGGAAGACTTCATGACATCTGAGAATCCTTCGCCATGTTCGAAACACGAGGATGAACAAGAGGCAGAGCGCGTTTTGCCCCTAATTTGCCCCGGAACGTACAACGGTCCTCAGCTATAGCACCTGCAAATCTGCGGCTCCGCTGTTCACGTGCGGCGCCCAGAACGCAACACTTTCGGCGATATGCGCGATCACTTGGCGGTCATTCGGGTCACGCTCCTTGAAGGACAACTCAAGGCAGATTTCGTTATCGACCCCGCCCCCCTGTTGGATCGCCGCCAGCAACGGATCTGGATGTATCCGCCCACGCGCGTTGAATTCGGCGGTAAAAGGGCGGTGGCCGCCCTTGTCCATCAGGCTTTGCTTGATGTGGATGATCGGTGACACTTTCGGGACCGCCTGTGCCCAGACATAGGGGTTATAATCGTCAGGGTTCAGGCTGGTCACATCGCCGTGGTCGATGTCGGCCATCATCCACATCGGTATTGCCATGTTCGCCGCGCTCAGCCGGTCTTGCAGGGCCAGACTGCCCGCGACCGTGTCGCCAAATTCGCGCCCGATGCTCATCGGTTCCCAGAACACGTATTTCAGCCCCGCCGACTTGGCATGCTCCGCCACGTCCGCCCAGGCGTCGATGGCGGTTCGGGTCAGGTCTTCGCGCCGAGTGGGGTCGTCAAAGTCGCGATAGGTGAAAATCGCAAATTGGGTGCCGACGGATGTGCCGCCCAGATCGGCGATGATCTCGGCGAATGTCTTGAACCAGTCGATGTAATAGCGCCGCACCTCGGCATCGGGGTGGCCGAAATGGTTCAGCCGCCCGTAAGGCCCGGTCATGCCCGATGTGACGCGCACGCCAGTGCGGGCCAGTGCCGCCCCCATCTGCCGGGTTAGTCGACGGATGGTGTGAGCGGGCCAGCTGGGATTGATGAATTCATGCGTCAATTGCAGATCGCGGATGCGCAGGTCGCGCGCGACCGTGTCGATTAGATCATCAGGATCGGCAAAGCGGTTGACCAGCGGATTGGTGTTCAGCGACAGGGTAAAGGGCATCTTCGGCCTTCAAATTGCGAAACGGGGCAAGATATGGTCGGGCAGTACCCCGGCCTTGGCCATGCACAAGGCCGCAAGGTCAGCGTCGGGGGTGGCCGCATGCAGGCCGGTTCGCACAAGGCAAGTCTGAAGCCCAGCCCGGTGGCCGCCTGCGATGTCATGCGCCGGACTGTCCCCGATGCACAAAATACGGTCAGGGGCGATGCCGGGCAGCAGGTGCCGTGCCTCATGGTAGATAAGGGGGTAGGGCTTGCCAATCCAGTCAACCGTGCCACCCAGTTCGGCAAAAAGCTGCGCGATGCGCCCGGCACCGGGACGCAGGCCCTGGGGCGTCAGCATCTCAAGGTCGGGATTGGTGCACAGCATCGGTACCCTGCCTGCCACCGGCCGCAAAAGGGTGCGGTAGTCCTCCAGCGTCAACCGGTCAGCCTGACTGCCCGCCAGCAGCAACAAAGCCGCCTCCAGCGGATCATCGGTGACGGCAAGCCCAAGACCATCGATCGCGCTGGAATCGCCGTCGCGGGCGTGCAGCCAAATCTTCGTTCCGGGGCCATAGGCGCGGTGCGACAGATGCTGCCAACCCGCCTCGCCCGATGACAGGACCAGACGGAAACTGTCGCGCTGAAACCCCAGCTTGACCAGACGCGCGGCATTGGGGCCAGACCTTTTTCCAGAGTTTGAAAGTAGTATCACCGGTTTAGCTGTTAGTGCCAGATAGGCGAGGGCCTGCGCGGCCCAAGGATAGGCTGTTGATCCATCCAGCAGGACGCCGAACTGATCAACCAGAAAGGCGTCATAGGCGTTGGCGAGTTGCTGCAATGTGGAGGGTATCACGTCGCCCCCTGCATCGCCAGAAGTGCTGTGCCAAAGGCCGCCTCATCCGACAGCGACGCCTGCATCGGCACGCCCAATCGTCGGGCGCGGATGCGGGCCCAGACCGGGTTCGCCGCCCCGACGCCGACTGAACGGACTGCCCGCAGGGGCGGAGCACCAAGCTCTGCAAGGCGTTGAAAGGCAAGTGCCTCGATCCGGGCCACGCCCTCGAACAGGGCATGCAGAAAATCGGCATCCCGCGCGGGCTGGGGGGTCGTCCGCGACTCAAGGGCAGGGTCGGCGATGGGAAACCGCTCTCCCACGCCGGGCAAGGGATAATAGTCCAGCCCGGTATCGACCTCAGGGTTGACCAACGGCGACAAGGCCGCCAGCTGGTCAGGCGTGAAATGCGCCAACAGCGCCGCGCCCCCAGAGTTGGAAGCCCCTCCCGCCAGCCACTGGCCAAGGATGCGGTGCGAATAGATGCCGTATTTGGGTGAAAAGATCGGGCGATCCGACAGCAGCTTGACCGTCAGCGTGGTTCCAAGAACGGTGACCCCGTCACCGGGCAAAGACGCGCCGGTGGCAAGGAAACTGGCACAGCCATCAGTGGTTCCAGCGACCACAAGACAGTCGAGTGACAGACCAAAATCAGCCGCTGCCTGCGCCGTTACCGGGCCGATCCTGTCGCCCGGTTCCATGACATGTGGCAGCAAACGCAGGTCGACCCCTGCCGCATCCAGCCAGTCAGGCCAGCGCGCGGCCAATGGATCGTATCCGGTTTTCAGCGCGTTATTGGCATCGGTGACCATCTGCCCGGAAAGATGCCAGCTGATCCAGTCAGCCTGATGCAACACCTTTTGTGGCGCAATCCGCGCCAGCAGCATCGCCCGCGCCGCCCCCGATGTCGCCCCATGTGCCGCCGATGTGGCGGGCGCGTGAACGCCGATGGACTGCACAATGCCCGTGTCACTGCATGGGTCATTGTACATCAACCCATCGCAAAGCGGTCGCCCGGCAGCATCCAACGCCACCATCGTTCCCGAGGTGCCATCGACCGAAATCGCGCGCACATCCCTTGCATCGATCTGCGCCAGAACGCCGCAAATCGCTGCCCGGGCGGCAGCCCACCAAACAACCGGGTCACGGTGGTTTGTGCCATGTTCATGCAGCGCCGACCGGAAAGATGCCACCTGCACGCCTATTGCATCAACCACAACCGCACGGGCCCCCGAGGTGCCAAGGTCGAGCCCGAGAAACAGCGCCTTACCGGGCATTCAGTGTTTGCCGGTACTTTTCGGCATCCCAGTTCAGCAGTTCAGCGTTCTCGGCCATGGTCAGCACATGCACCGCTACGCCCTGCTCCACCCGTGTCAGCACATCCCCCAAGCATTGCACCAAAGCGCGCGCGCTGTCTGACGCATCTTCGCGCAACAGGGCGCCAGTTTCGGGCACCAGCAGGAACACGGGCGCAGGCAGGCCCGCAGCAACAACCCGCGCCACGGCCTGCGACGGAGTTTCACCGCGCAAAAGTGCGGTCGCCCCGACGCCGCAAAAGATAACGTGATCGGGGTACAGGCTGCCGGAGGTTGCCAGCATCAGCAGGTCTGACAGCATTGCCACAGTGTGCAGCGGATGGTCGGGCGGCAAGGCGCGGAATCGGTGTTCTTGCCACCCGGCAAGTCCCACCTGCGGCAGAACGCAACGCGGCGTGACCTTTAGCGCCGTCACCACCCGGTCAAGCAGGGCAAACGCAGCGGCGACCGTATCTGCAGCCACGATCAGCCCATGATTGGCCAGCACCACGACATCGGTGCGCGGCCCTAGAACCGCCTTTACCTGTTTGGCCAGTCTTGCACCGGGTTTGGCATAGGGCACGATCGCCCAGTCGAACGCTGACAGACGTGCACCCAATGCGGTCTTTGCGTCCGGCCTGATCGCAAAAGCCAAAGTATTCACGCAATGAACATGCACCACCACGCGCTGCGGGAAAACTGCGTGTAGCGATGTTTCAATCGATGGCCGCAGACTGGCCTTTTTTAGGGTGAATTCTGCGGGTTGATCGGCCCGCGCCTCGCCTGCCGTGATCGCCGCACGCATTGCCGCCAGATCACAGGGCACAAACACCTCGCGCGTCAGCGCATCGGCGAGGTTGGTGCCGGACGCCTTGATCCACATCACCCCACCATCTTTGATTGACGTGTTTCCTCCGGGACCCTGAATAAGCAGTGCATCTGCACCGATGCGCGCCGATGCGGCAGCCAGGGCAGGCAGATCATGCGGAGGTGCAAAGCCGGTCATGCTGATTTGGCCAATTCAGATGCGGTGAACCATTCGTCAAAGGCGACCTGTTCGGCCCGCGTCATGTGCAATCGATGCTTGGTGCGGCGCCACAGGATATCCTCGGTGGTCTCGGCCCATTCTCGGGTGACCAGATAGCTTACCTCGGCCTCGTAGAGCAGCGGGCCAAAGCGGCGACCCATCGCCTCTAGAGATTGGCATGATCCGATCAGGTCGTGGGCGCGCGTGCCGTAAAGCTGCAGGTAATGCCGGGCCAGATCACGCGGCAGCCACGGATACTGCGTGGCCAGTTCCGCCATGAAGGCCGCCACGTTCCCGTCCGGCAGATCACCGCCCGGCAAGATGCCGCGCACGGTCCAGTCTCCCTTTATGTGCGGAAAATACGGGGCAAGGCGCTGGATCGCATGTTCAGCCAGCTTGCGGAATGTGGTGATCTTGCCGCCAAAGATGTTCAGGATCGGTGCGCCGCCGGTGGTATCCAGATCGAATACATAATCGCGGGTCACCGCCGAAGGGTTGGACGCACCATCGTCATACAGCGGCCGCACACCCGAGAACGACTCGAGCACATCAGCGCGGCGCAGGCTTTGGGTGAAATAGCGGTTTACCGCCGCGATCAGATAGGCGATCTCGGACTCATCCGCCGTGACCTTTTCTGCAGCCCCTTCATAAGGAATGTCGGTGGTGCCGATCAGGGCCTTGTCACCCTCATATGGGTTGATGAAGATCACCCGCTTGTCGTGGTTCTGCACCAGATAAGCCTGCGCGCCGTCCCAGAACTTTGGCACGATGATGTGGCTGCCCTTGACCAACCTGACAATCCGGTTGGAATTGGTGCCGGTGACGCGCCCGATGATGTCATTGACCCAAGGCCCGCCGGCATTGACCACTGCGCGCGCCATCACAGTTCGGCGGGTGCCGGTGCGGCTATCGGCCATCTCGACCCGCCACAGGTTGCCCTCGCGCCGGGCCGATGTGCAGGCGGTGCGCGTGAACACCTTTGCGCCTTTCTCTGACGCATCCACCGCGTTCAGCACCACCAGGCGGGCATCATCGACCCAGCAATCGGAATACGCAAATCCCTTGGTGTACTTCGGCTTCAACGGGGCGCCTTCGGGATCACGGCGTAAATCCAGCGTGCGGGTTCCCGGCAAGCGTTTCCTGCCGCCAAGATGATCATAAAGAAACAGACCCAGCCGGATCAGCCATGCGGGCCTGTCATCGGCAGAATGAGGCAGCACGAACCGCATAGGCCAGATGATGTGCGGCGCGGATGCCAACAACACCTCACGCTCGATCAACGCCTCGCGGACAAGGCGAAACTCACGATATTCCAGATACCGCAACCCGCCATGCACCAACTTGCCAGACCGGGACGAAGTGCCTTGCGCCAGATCGTCCTTTTCGCACAAGATGACAGACAGCCCGCGACCCGCAGCATCGCGGGCAATCCCGGCACCGTTGATCCCACCGCCAATGATGAAAAGGTCAACGGTTTCGATCATCCGGTCTTTCCCTTTGCCTGCGCGCCATACCCGGCAAACCCTTTCAAAGTATCAGCAATTTCGAGGTCAGACAGGATATGCCCACCGCCCAGCAAGCTGGCGTGATAGTGCTGATTGGCCAGCGCCTCCAATTCATTGGCCAGCCAAAGTGCGTGGGTCAGGTCGCGCCCGCCGACGACCATGCCGTGATTGGCCATCAGGCAGCCCGCACGCCCCTG
The DNA here is from genome assembly GCA_964202815.1 of Stagnihabitans sp. GTDB lineage: Bacteria > Pseudomonadota > Alphaproteobacteria > Rhodobacterales > Rhodobacteraceae > Stagnihabitans. Next base: position 9,286 of record CAXNKP010000001.1, read on the forward strand.
CATCGCGTGCAGGACATGGGCCGACAGTTCGGGGGTGCCAAATGTGGCATAATCGGCCAGCGGAATATCGGCCCCGCCAAAGGCCGCGATCATGTAATGCACCGCCGGGATCGGGCGGCGGGCAATGGCCAGAGCGGTGGACCATTGCGCATGGGTGTGTACCACGGCGTTCATCTCAGCCCGGGCATTAAGGATGTCACGGTGAAAGCGCCATTCAACCGAGGGCTTCATCGGCCCGTCCCAATCACCATCGCCAGTCAGTGGCATACGCGCGATCTGGTCGGGCCGGATGTCACGCGGTGAAATGCCCGAGGGCGTGATCAGCATATGATCGCCATCGCGCACCGATACATTGCCTGAAGCCCCCCGGTTCAACCCCGTATCGACCAACGCAACCATTGCAGCACAGATACCCTCGCGCGCGCCCATCAGCAGAGGTTCCTTGCCGGTTCGCCCGCAATATAGCGGCGTACCTCTTCGGCGGCCTGTTCGGCGGCAAAGGTGACAGTGCGAACCGACGCCCCCGCGATATGCGGTGTGATCGTGACATTGGGCAGTTGCAACAGCGGCCAGTCCATCGGCACCGGTTCGACGGCAAAGGTTTCCAGCATCGCAGACCCCAGAACGCCGTTGGTCAGCGCCGCCAGCAGCGCGTCATAATCACACAGCGGCCCGCGCGCGGTGTTGATGAACAAAGCCCCCGGCTTCATCGCGGCAAAGGCATTGGCGTTCATCATATGCTTGGTTTCTGCTGTCACACGGGCGTGCAGTGTCACCACGTCACTTTCGGCCAGCAACCGGTCAAAGGCCACCAGTTCAACACCCGCTGCCGCATCTTCGGGCGCAAGCTGCACATAGGGGTCATGCACCAGAACCCGCGCCCCAAAGGCCCGCAACAGGCGCACCACCTTAGTGCCGATATTGCCATAGCCGATCACGCCGATGGTCATTTCGTTCAATTCACGGCCAGTCACATCGGCGCGATAAAGGTCTCCGCGCCATTCACCCCGGCGCAGGGCCTCATGCCCGATCCGGATTTTACGCGTTTCCGCCAGCATCGCGCCAAGGGTGAACTCTGCAACGGCACTGGAATTGCGACCCGGCGTGTTGACGATCATGACGCCATGATCACGCGCCGCCTGCATGTCGATATTGACCGGGCCGCCACGCGACACAGCAATCATCTTGAGATTCGGCAAACGCTCCAGCATGCCGCGTGACATCGGGGCAAGGTGGGTCACCAAAATCTCGGCGTCGCCCAAAAACGCCACGACATCATCGGCGGCCCCGAAATATTCCTTCAACCCGTCCATGCCTGAAACGGCATAGCCGTGTTCCATCGGATCATCAGGCCAATTGTCCTTGCGGGTGCGGATGTGCAACCCGTCCCCACAGGCGATGCGCAACTTTTCCTCGAACACCTCAGGAAGCATGAAATGATCGCCGATAATGCCAATATGTCTGGCCATGTTACATTCCTCAGTCAGTCAAAAGTCCGTCCCAGACCGGTTCCAGCGCAAGTCTTGACATGCGGTAAGTCGGATAGCGGCGCAGGTAAAGATCTGTCAGATCGGGATCGTTCGCTTCGGCCGGGCCAAGGGACGGTGTCACCCAATGGGCAATGCAGGCGGTCATGTCGGGATAGACACCGCAGGCCACCGCTGCCATCATCGCGGCACCTGCTGCCCCAGCCTCGGTGCGCGACGACACACGGGTCGGCGCGCCAACGGCTGCCCCCAGAGCGCGCCGCAGCGCGGGCGACTGGGCAGCACCCCCGGTCAGGCGCAATTCTGTCGGCATGTCGCCCATTACCGCATAGCAATCGCGCGTCGCCAGGCCAAGGCCCTCGATGACGGCACGCACAATGTCCGCAAAGCGGTGTGGCATGGCCAGCCCGATCAGGCTGGCCCGCGCGGCCGAGTTGACAAAGGGGCCACGCTCCCCCGCCTCCGAGATGTAGGGATGATAGAGCAAGGCGCTAGGTGTGCTTTGCGCCATCCAGCCGTCGATCCTGGCGATCAAAGCCGCGCGGCTTTGCGGAGCGCCAAGGTCTGCTGCCAGATCACCGGCAAGGTCCAGCACCCAATCGATGTTGAGCGTGGCCGCCATGTTCGATTGGATCATCGCAACCATGCCGGGCAGCGGCAGGCACATGACATAACCGGTCAGTTCGGTATTCAGGACCACACTCGCGGCCGTTTGGGCACGCATATGCATGCCGGTTGATCCGATTATGCTGCATGCAGCAGGGGCGTCGGTCACAATGCCTGCGCCAATCGCCGTGCAGACCACATCGACATAGCCTAGGCTGACCGGCGTTCCCGCGCGCAAACCGGTTTCGCGGGCGGCCGCGACGGTCAGCGGGTGGGCGGTCTGGCTGCCGTCAAGGATAGGCGGCAGCAGGTGGCGTTGCCCGTCAAGCCCAAGGGCGGAAATCACCGTGTCGCAGTAGGTGCGTGTCCGAAAATCGCCGAACGTAAAGGTGGCCTCGGACGGATCGGTGGCCCGGATGCCGGTCAGGTTCAGGTAAAGCCAGTCCTTGGCGTGCAACGCCACCTCGGCCGCCGTCAGCACCTCGGGCGTGGTGGCCAGCATATGTGCGATTTGGCTGCCTTGCTGGCAAACGTTCAGGCCGGACCCCGTGTGATGAAACCGCGCAAGATCAGCGTCGGTGCCACGCAGCCGCCTGACCGTCGGCGCCGCCCGCGCATCAAGCCAAAGCCAGCCATCCGTCACGGGTTGGTTGCCAGCCCCCACCAGCCATGTGCCATCGCCCTGCGCCGTTACGGCCACTGCCAGCGTGCGCGCCGCAAGATTTTCAACCTTGGTGCCAAGGTCTCGCAAGGTAGCAGCGCAATCGCTCCAAGTCTGCGCCATGTCTTGAAACGCCGCTCCATCCGAAGACCGGGTGACATAGCGATTGGGCGTCGATGCAATAGCGAGCTGTCGGCCGGCCGTATCAAACGCCACGGCTTTTATCACCGAGGTTCCGGCGTCAACTCCGATCAGGATGTCGGCGGTCGGTGTCATGCGGCCAACGCATGCCCATGGGCAAGTGCTGCGCCCGTGGCTGGATCGAACACATGCAGGTCTTCGAGATTGATCTGGATATGGATGGACTGGCCTTCCGACAGGGCAGCGCGGTCATGCTCGACCAGCACGATGGTTTTTCCGGCAAAACTGGCGGCGATGTGGCTTTGATCGCCAAGCCACTGGTTAGCCACCACTTGCGCTGCCGCCCCTTGGGCTGAGCGGTGCACTGCATAGGGCCGCACACCGATCACCACGTGCTGACGGGTCAGCACCATCTGACGGACAGCCGAATCAAACGCAGCTTCTGGATAGCGAAGGTAAAGCCCACCCGACAGATCAAACGTCACTTCGCCCACCGAGGCACTTGCGGTTGCCGGAAAGACATTCATCGGCGGCTCACCCACAAAGGTGCCGGTGAACAGATTGGCAGGACGCAGCTTGATTTCGGTCGAAGAAGCGTATTGCTGCAAAATCCCGCCTTCCATGACCGCGATCCGGTCAGCCAGTGCATTTGCCTCGGTCTGGTCGTGCGTCACAAGGATCGCGGTCAACCCGCGCTCCTTTATGTAGTGCTTGATCCGGCCCCGCAGCAGCGTGCGCAACTGCGGTTCCAACTGGCCCATCGGTTCATCAAGCAGGTGCAGGTCGGCATCGCGCACTAAAGCGCGAGCAAGACTGGCGCGTTGTTGTTGCCCGCCAGAAATGAAATTGGGGAAGCGGTCAAGGATATCAGTGATTTCCAGCATCTCGGCCACATGGCCCACACGGCGCGCCACATCGGCATCCGCCAAACGCGAGGCTTTGAGGGCAAATGCAATGTTGTCACGCACCGAGACGGTCGGGTACAGTGAGTACCCCTCGAACGCCATCGCGACATTCCGTTTGACCGGGGCCAGCATGTGCACCGGCTTTCCCGCCAGTTCAATACTGCCCGCCGACACGGCCTCGAACCCGGCAACCATTCGCAGGGTTGAGGTTTTGCCGCATCCCGATGATCCCAACAGCGCGATGATTTCGCCCTTGGGCACGTCCATTGAAATAGACTGCACGGCGTATACACCGCCATTTATCGGGCCATAGTACTTGTCCACGTTTTTCAGGCGCAGTTGCGGGTTTTCGGTGGTCATGCTACCGCCTCGTTCATGGAATGGCGTACTGGGGCGATGCGCTGCCCGGTCGCGCGGTCAAACAACACTGCCGATGCGGCGTTTAGCGCGATATGCGCCTGACCTGACGCCGGGCCAGGCGTGCCTGCGGGGCGCGAGATCATGATTTCACGTCCGCGCAATGTCAGTGCCAGCGTGACCGTCTTTTCGTTCAGCGGGGTTTCCGTCTCTATCTCGACCGGAATGGCACCGGGGCTGCCTTCGGCGACGAAATGAAGCGACTCTGGGCGCAGACCGAGAATGCAGTCCCGCCCGATCTGCGAGGTGTATTGGTCCAGCAATCTGACCGGTCTGTCAGAAACCATCGCCACGACCTGCCCCCCCTGCCATTCGGGTCGCACGTCCAGCAAGTTGATGACCGGATCGCCGAACAGGCGTGCGATATCCGTGTTGGCTGGGGTGAGGTATATTTCTTCGGGCGTGCCAACTTGCTGGATGCCATGAGCGGTCATCACCGCAATCCGGTGCCCCAGCGCCATCGCCTCTTTGTAGTCTTGCGTGACATAGATTACCGTGGCGTTCTGGTCTTTCAGCAGGCGCGGCAGTTCCAGCCGCATCTCGAACCGCAGCTTTGCGTCCACGTTGCGCAAGGGATCGTCCAGAAGCAGGATCGACGGCGCCGCCGACAGCGCGCGGGCCAGCGCCGTGCGTTGCTTTTGGCCGTTCGACAGCTCTTTGGGCTTGTGGTGCAGCACATGGTCGATCTTCAGCAGCCGCGCGACCTTTTCGACCGTCTCCTTCATCACCGATTTCGACTGCCTCCGCGCGGTCAGGGGTGCTGCGATATTGGCAAAGGCGTCCATGTGCGGGAACAGCGCAAAGTTCTGGAACGCCATGCCGATGCCGCGATCCTCGGGTTCCACCCCGGCCATGTCGCGGCCATTGACGCGGATCTGCCCGGCATCAGGTTCAATCACCCCGGCGATCAGGCGTAACAGCACCGTCTTGCCCGCACCGGATGGCCCAAACAGCACCAGCGTTTCACCTTTGGCAATGCTGAGAGACACGTCCGCCAGCACCGTGTTGGCCTTGAACGCTTTGCGGATATTGGAAAGTTCAATCGACATTGCCTATCCTTTGACCGCGCCAAGCGACAAACCTTCGACGAGGTAGCGCTGTGCATAGACTGCCAAAGCAAATGTAGGCGCGATCGACAGCACGATCCCCGCCGCAACTTGCCCGTACTGAATGCCGGATGCCGTGACAAACGCCAAAGCGCCCACTGTGACCGGCTGCTTGTCCGCCGATGCCAGCACCAATGCAAAGACAAAGTTGTTCCAAGCAAAGATGAACGACAACAGCCCCGCCGCAGCAATCCCGGGCCCGGCCAATGGCAAGGCGATGCGCCAGAAGGTGGACCAGAAGTCATGCCCCGCAATACGGTAGGCGTATTCGATATCGGCCGGGATATCCTCGAAATAGCCGCGCACAATCCACAAGATCAGGGGCAGCACGATCAACTGATAGACCCAGATAAGCCCACCATAAGTATTTGCCAGCCCTAGTTGCTGAAAGTAGATCGTCAGCGGCAGCAGCACCAGCAAGGGCGGGGCAAAGCGAAACGACAGCAGGGTAAAGGCAATATCCTCAGACCCGCGGAATTTCAGCCGCGCAAAGGCATAGGCCGCAGGCACACCCAGCACTAACCCCAACAGCACTGACGCCGTTGACAGGAACAAAGAGTTGAACAGGTTTCCCATGAAGTCGATATCAAGCGAGCCGGCCTGAGTTTCCAGCTTGCCGGTGATCAGCGCCGTATAGTTTTCAAGCGTCGGGGAAAACACCACTGACGGCGGCACGCGCAGGATGGTTTCGTTGGACTGAAAGCTCATCAGGAAAATCCAGATGATGGGAAACATGAAGAACAGGCAAACCAGCGTGATCGCCGTACCGCGCAAGAACCGTTCGATCGGGGAAACTGTGTCCATTTTCGTGCTCCTTACGCGTTGCCACGGCTTTTTTCACGCAAGCGCAGCCAGTTCTTGATGAAGATGTTCGAAAGCGCGTAGGTGATCGCCCACAAGATCATCAGCAGGGCCGCAGACCGGCCCACATTGGTCGACTGAAAGAAGTTTAGGTATGCCTCCACTTGAAACACCAACAGCCGATCGCCGGGTCCGCCTTGAGTCATTGCATAAATGATGTCGAACTGCTGTATGGATTCGATCATCCGAAACAGCGTGGCCGTCAACAGGAACGGTGTGAGCATCGGCAAAGTGATGCGCCAGAACACGAACATGCGCGGCACGCCATCCAGCGCGGCCGCCTCGAAAGGTTGTTGTGGCAAAGACCGCAGACCCGCGAGCAGCAGAATCATGATGAACGGGGTATAGACCCAAACATCTACGATCACGACAGTCAACATCGCGGTCTGCGGATCGGAGGCCCAGTTGAAATCCTTTAAGCCCAGAAGCGTCGCAAAATACGACAGGATCCCAAAGCCCGGGTTCGTCATCAGTTTCCACATCAAGGCCGCCAGCGCAGGCGCCGTCATCAGCGGCATCAGCAGCATGATCGACACGAAATTGTTGAGCAGCGACCGTTTTTGCAAAAGCAGTGCTATGCCAAGGCCCAGCAGCAATTCGACAGTGACCGTCAGAAAGGCATAGGTCACTGACACCTGAAGCGTGTTCCAAAAGGCGGAATCCGTAAAAAAATTCAGGTAGTTCTGACCCCAATTGAACTCGCGCGCCCAAGGCTGCGACAACCTATAGCGCTGCAAGGAATAGACCACAGCCGTAAAGAACGGGATCAGGATCCCGATACACACCAACAAAGCCGGCAGTGATAGAAGATAGGGCAGCACTTGTCTGCTGACGCGGAAACGGCGGCGGCGCGGCAGGTCGGTCGCAGCAGTGGTCATGAACGTTTCCTTCAGGTACCCGGATCATCGCAAGCGTCAAAGGCGGGATAGGCTTCAAGGGTAAACAGGCGGTCAGGAAGGCACAAAGCCCCCCTGACCGATTTGGCGTCGTTTACTCTTGCCCTGCAAGACGCAGGACAAGGGCATTCTTCATTGATCAGCCCAGACCAGCCTCGACCAGCTGTCCGTTCACGCTTTCGGCCAGTTGGTCCAGACCTTCGTCGACCGGAACCTCGTTCGCGACCATTTTCTGCAGCGTTGCCGCCCATTCGGTGGTCAAGTCAAAGAACAGCGGCTGCGGCGTGAACTTGATCGACGCGCCAGGGGCTGAGGCGTCATGCATCTCCACATAGCCCGGATAGGACTTCGACAGCTTGTCACGGAACGCGCCATCCGCCCAGACAGACGCACGCGCCGGGTTCACAAGGTCCATGGTCTGTGCGCCGAACAGGTCATGCTCCGGCCCAGTGACCCACTGCATGAAGTACCAAGCCGCGTCCTTGTCTGCCGAGAACGACGACATCGCCATCGACCAGATCCAGATGTTTGGCGTTGCCGCAGCAGCGGCCGGGTTGGCCTTGAACGCCGAGAAAGCAAGGTTGCCGCCCTCGGCATTACCGGCGCCATTCATGAAGTAGCCAAGGATATCGGCGTCGAACATCATCGCGGACTTGCCCGCGCCAACGTCAGTACCGACCTGATACCATGTGTGGGTGGACCAATCAGGCGCACCCGAATCCTGGATCATCTTGACCCATTTCGAGTGGTATTCCTTGGACACATCCGTGTTCATCGCTGCCGACAGCTTGCCGTCTGCCGCGATGTTCAGATCTTTCTGGTCAAAGTTGGCATAGCCCGAGAGGAAGCCGGGGTGGATGGTTGCCCAAGACCGCGACCCACGCACGCCAATGCCGTAGCCGCCGTTCATGACCGACTTGGCCTTGGCGGCAGTCTCCATCAGTTCGTCCATGTTGGTCGGAACAGCCAGACCGTTCGCATCAAAGATGCGCTTGTTGTAGGTCAGGTTGTTCTGCTCGTAGGCCATCGGGATGCACCACTGCTTGGCATCGTCCGACCCAAGCGCGCCACCGGGAACACCGTTCCAGGCGCAAGACTTGATCACGCCAGGCAGGAAATCGTCAAAAGCATACATCGGGTTGGTCTTGGCAGGGTCCTTGATCCACTGGCTCAGGTCTTCACACCAGCCGGCAGGGCCATAGGTCCAAGTCATGTAGGCGCCGGTCATGAAGGCGTCGTATTCGCTGGAACCCGACGACAGCGCGGCGGTGACCTTGTCGAAGTACACATCTTCCGGGAACACGTCATAGACAACGTCCATGCCGGTCAAGGCCTTAAAGTTTTCGATGTTGGCAATCATCGAGTCGGTGTAGGGGTGCTTGTTAAGCAGCAGTTTGACCGTCTTGCCCGCATGGGCCTTCCAGTCGAAATCTGCGGCCAACGCACGGGTTGCAGATGCGTTCAGCAAGATGCTGCTCGCGGCGGTGGTCAGACCAAGCGCGCCGAGGCCCTTGATCATTCCGCGACGGCTGACCGATCCGCGAATATACGCGTCGATCAGGTCCTTTTCCTTATCGTACATAGAACTCCTCCCAGATTATCGAGCCCATTGCAGGGGCTCGTCTTGTACAAGCGCATAAGCCGTGCGCTCATCGGTGATGAGGCCGCCAAGCAGGCCGCTCATCAGGACAGACCTGATCGCACAGGTCTTTTCCGCGCCGCCCGCAACGGCAACAATCTTGCGGCCCCTCAACAGTTCCAACCCAAGGGACAGCGTGCGCAAGGTCAGCGATGTTTCGATCGGCTGCCCATGTTCGTCAAAGAAATGGCCAAGGACTTCGCCTAATCCGCCGCGCGCCTTGACCTCGGATATTTCCCACGTCTCGATCATGCGGGACGCCACAAGCTGCGTATGCGGTTCGGTGGTACCAATCCCCACCAGCATAAGGTCAGCCGACGCCGCCAGCCGCAACACCTCGGGCACACCGCGTTGCGACAACAAAACCTGACGATCCTCGACTGTGTTGGCAAAAAATGGGACCGGCATCACATAGGCCTGCGCCCCAGTCTTTTCGGCCAGCCGGTGGATCACGTCATGCGGGTTGGCCGCATAGTTGCGCGTGAGCCCCCCCAACAACGACACGAACCGCAACGTCCCGCCGTCGATATGGGGCATTTCATGCACCGCAGCGGCTAGGGTCCGGCCATGCCCCACGCCGATAACGCTGTCAGGCTGGCTTTCGATCATGCGCTGAAGATAGGAGGCACCCGCCGTGCCCAAGGCACGCAAAGGCAAGCCATTTTCAGCCAGGTCGGGCACGATCTCGCAATAATTGAGTTTGAAAAGCTTCGAGAGATGCTCTTCCAGCTTAACGAGTTCGCCAACATCCCCGTCGATCGTAACCTTGACGACCCCTGCCTCTCGCATCCGCATGATCAGCCGGTGTGCCTTGACCCCGGTGATGTCAAGCCGTTTGGCCACTTCGGTCTGCGTCAGGCCGCCAGCGTAATGCAGCCAGGCCGCGCGCACAGCGAGGCTGTTTTCTGCATCCCGAAGACGGGTCATGTGGGCCATTGGTTCTCCCAGACAGTGGCGGATCGGTATGTTCCGATCTGTATTTTTTTGCAACTTTTGTAATTTGTTACATTCTTGCAGATTCTGTCAATCTGCAAAGTTTCAAAATCTTGAAATTATTTCGCGCACGCTTGACGCCAAGCCACGCCGCAACTGACCAGCCGCCGTTTCACAGCGTTCCGTGGGCCTTTGATGCCAGTCTTCAGGCCCGGCACTGATCGATCACTGCGCCAAGCGTTTCGATCAGCATCGCTGCCGATACTGCACCGGGGTCAAGATGGCCAAGTGACCGCGCGCCCAACCGTTCCGCACGGCCCAGCGTGGCAACCATGTTTTTGGTGCTTTCGGCACCTTCCCGACCGCAGCGGATGATGTCGTGCAATGGCAAACCTTGCAGCACCGCCTCGGCCGCCGGATGCCAGGCATCCAGCATCGTCTTCTGCCCCGGGACTGCCTTGCCACGGTGAACAATCCCATCGCGCAGGGCCACGATGATCTGCAGCACCTGATCTGTCGGCACCTCGGTCACGGCCCCAAGTGACTTGCCTGCGCGCAAGATTCCAGTCGCGTACAGCGGACCCGAGGATGCGCCGACCGCATTGAGAAACCCTTTGCTGGCAGCGTTGCAAAGGTCTTGCAGCGTGCCTTCGGCGTCATCCACCGCCCGCGCGGCGGCGGCCATGCCTTGTGCCATTGCGATGCCGTGATCGGCATCGCCAACCGCGCCATCCAGTTGGCACAGGTGGTCGCGCTCAGCCCGCATCCGGGTGGCAAAGGCGTGAAACATCGCGCGCAGGTCATCGGTGCCGAATGCCATCGCCTTACCGCTGCGCAAACATGGCGCAATCGCACGGATGGTCAATCAGCTGGGTCAGTTCGTCATCCAGATGCATCAGCGTAATCGACGCCCCTGCCATATCCAGCGAGGTGCAATACGGCCCCACCAGCGCCACATGAATACCGATCCCGGCAGTTTCCAGGCGTTGCACCACACGGGCATGCAGAATGTACAACTCCATCAACGGGGTCGCACCAAGCGAGTTGACCAGAACAGCAACCTTGTCACCAGGTTGCGCCTGCATTTCGGCCAGCAGTGCATCCATGAGTTCATCCACCACCGCATCGGCAGGGCGCAAGGGGCCACGGCGCACGCCCGGCTCGCCATGAATGCCCATGCCGATCTCCATCTCGCCGACCGGCAGGCCAAAGCTGGGGCGACGGGTCTGTGGCAAGGAGCACGACGAAAGCGCCACGCCCATCGTGAAGGTACGCGCATTGGCACGGCGTGCAACGCGTTCAACCTCGTCCAACGACAGCATCAGATCGGCGGCAGCACCGGTCGCCTTGAAGATGAACACATTTCCCGCCACGCCACGCCGCTTTTCGCGGATAAGCGCGGAGGCGATGTCATCGGTCGTCAGCACTGTGCGCGCCTCGACCCCCTCCATCTCTAGCAGTTCCGCCGCCATGTCGAAGTTCATGACGTCGCCCGCGTAGTTGCCATACATGAACAAGACCCCCGCCCCGCCATGCGCTGCAAGGGCCGCATCCACTGCCGGTTGCGGTGGGGGTGAAGCAAATACATTGCCCACCGCGCAGGCATCGGCCAGCCCCTTGCCGACGAAGCCCAGAAAGGTCGGTTCGTGCCCGGAACCACCGCCAATCACCAGCGTCACCTTGCCAGGCCTTGGGCCATGCCGCGCCACGATCGCACGCGGCGCGCCATCCGGACGCCACAGGATCGCTGCGTGGGCGGCCAGCACGCCCGTCAACATCTCTTCGACCACATCATCGCCATGGTTGATCAGTTTTTGCGTCTGGATCATCTGAGTCAACGCTTGTTGTACTTGGCGTCAACAGCATCTATCGCGCCGACATTTCCCGCTGACCGGCCGGAAGGGTCATAGTTCAGCGTCTGTGCCAGCCACGCGTCCGCGATGGCCTTGGCCAGTTCGGTTCCGATCACCCGCGCGCCCATGGTGATGATGTGGGCATTGTTCGACAGGGCCGCACGTTCAGCCGAATAGGTATCATGCGTCAATGCGGCGCGAATGCCCGACACCTTGTTTGCCGAGATGCAGACACCGATGCCGGTGCCGCAAACCAAAATTGCCCGGTCAAATGTGCCGTCAGCCACCTGTGAGGCCACCCGGTCCGACAGGTCAGCATAGAACGGGTCTGGCCCTGTAACGGTCCGGCTGATTTCAGCCACATCAAATCGGCCCTTTAGATGCTCTGCCAGCACCTTGGCCAACCCCTCGCCTGCACTGTCGCCTGCTATTGCCAGTTTCATGCGGTTTTCCTTTCCAATGCTTCGGCGCAGATCGCCAGTATGTTGAGATACCCTGCAACATCCCACGCAGACCGCCCAATGAACAGGCCATCGACATGCGGGCAGGCAATCAGTTCGGCGCAATTATCGGGGTTGACCGACCCGCCGTAAAGACATGGAATGCGAGATCCCAGCATTTCGCCCGCCGCCGCAATGATCTCGGCCTGCCGCGCATCAGCGTAATCTGCGGTCGCAGGCGTGCCGTTCACCCCAATCGCCCAGACCGGTTCATAGGCCAGCAAGATCTGTGCCTGTCGTTGCATGCCCGTCAGAAACCCAAGCGCGCCATGCAGCTGGGCCACAAGCACATCTTGCGCCCGTCCAGCCTGTTTTTCGGCCAAAGTCTCGCCAATGCAGATCAGCGGGATTAGGCCATGGCGCACAGCGGCTTGCACTTTTCGCCCCACCGTTTCATTGGTTTCGCCAAAATGCGCGCGCCGTTCGGAATGGCCCAGTTCTACCAGATCAAGGCCGCAATCACGCAGCATCACCGGGCTGACCTCGCCGGTCCATGCGCCATCATCGGCCCAGTGCATATTCTGCGCCCCGACCTTGACCGAGGTCCGATCAAGCATTGTCTTTACGTCGCGCACCGCCGTGAAAGGCGGGATCACAAAGCGCTGGATGCGCGTATCTGCGGCAGGGTTCGCAGCGTTCAGCCCATCAGCAAAGACACGGGCCTGCGCCAGCGTCTTGTTCATTTTCCAGCTTGTGCCGATCCAGTGCACTTCAGTCATGCGTCCTCCATTGCGGTTGTCAGGGTGATCCCGGCTTGATCCAAGGCCGCGGTCTCCTCGGCGTCAAGAGCGGTATCGGTAATGATTGTCGCAAATTCGCGCAAGTCACCCAGCAGATGCAAGGCCGACTGGCCAAAACGGCCGTGATTGATCAAAAGGCAATACTGCGTCGCAGTATCCATCCCCGCCCGGTTGGTCCGCACAACATCGTCATCTAAAAGAAACGCCCGGCCACCCAGCACCGTCGGGGTCGAGATCAAGGCCAAGTCAGCCCACAGGCGCGACAGTTTGTTTTCTGCGATTTCGCCGAAAAAGACGTTGTACTTGGCTCTGAAGGCTCCACCCAAGGCAATCAGGGTTATTCCCAGTTGACCGCGCAGGTGGTCTTGGATGGCTGCATTTTTCGCAATCAGGGTCCGCGGCCGCTTTTCCTCCGGCCCGCCCGCCAGCAAGGCGGCCATCAATCCATCGTTGACCATTCAGGTCATCCCCGGATTTACCAGCGCCGCTGCGACCTGCGCCATGCGCCTCTTGGAACCTGCATCATGCATCCCGCGAAGCCAAAAGTTGCCTTCAAACCGGGTTCCAGCCTCAATCGCGGCACCGCCCCGGATTTTGCGTAGCAACCCTGCCCGCGCGCGATCACTCGGATCACGCAGGATCGTCATGCGTGACACGGCAAAGCGGTCGGCCAGATCTTCCATTGTCGCGGACCGCACGGTGACGCGCATATTCATGATCGCTTACCCAAGCTCATCCCACTTCCCGAGGCCCCCTTGCAGCAGCAAGACAACATAGGCATGTAAAAACAAACATCGACTTTGTGATTCCATGATAGAGATCCAACATGGCAGCCAAAGAGCCGCAGCGCCAGCGCTTCGGCGTCTTGCGGCGCATGGCCTGCATACCCGCCGCTGTGGTTTGGGGGAATCGCGGTGGGGATTTGAGGTGATCTGAGGGGGTCTTGCGGTCTTGGGCAGAATGGATTCTGAAGCGGGGATCGTCGTTTTGGCGCCCGTTCGCCGCAGGGATATCTTCCTCACCGCTTTCGACCACATCCCCAATCCTCAGGCCGACAATGCGCGTTACACCTTTTGCGAGCTTCTGGCCCTGGTCTTTGTCGCTAAGCTCTGCGGGGCAATGAATTGTGCCGGGATGGCCGACTTCAGTCGGCGGCAAAAGAGAATTTTTTCAGAGACTTCCTGAAACTCAAGCATGCGAATGCATCGCACGACATCAATCTGTACGCTGTTTTGGATGATCGATCCAAAGGCGCTGGATGCGGCCCACGGGCGGGTGCTGAATCGGACCGCAGCAATGCTTGGTGACAGTGATGTGATCGACATTGACGGCAAGGTCCTGCGCGGCGCGCGCAACAAGAGAACGGTGTGCGGACCCTGACGATGGCCTTGGCTTAAGGCGCGCGCCTGCGCCGGACGATGAGCACGATGGCCCCCGATAATGGCGGTGAACTGAAAGCGGCGATCGAGATTTTTAGCCCGATCGCGCTCATGGGCAAGGTCGTTATGGCGGTTGCGGTTGCCCAAAAGTCTTCCTGTCCGCATACGCCTTGGCAGCTTTAGTCATGTTCTGGTTATGAATTCTGACCCTAAACAGAACCAGCTAAGCCCCGTCCCTTCCGAAAGCAACAAGAAGTCACGCGCGATTGAGGCGCAACTGGCATTGCACTGCAAGACCGCGTTACGAAAACTGCCCTCAATCGGGGGAGACTTTTCCAGCGCAATACGTCCGGGAGTTTGGGTGCGGATATCCGGTTTCGACGTTTCTCAAGAACGGCCAGTTCAGCCGATCTTGGCGATGTCTTTATGGAATTCCTTCAAATGGGTTTGCGCCCATCTGCGCAGCCCCTCTAAAACTGGCCGCAATGCGGCGCCACTTTCGGTCAGCCGGAAAGCGTTGTTCCGCGCTGATGCGTCGGGGTGGGCTCGCTCGATCAGTTTCAAGCACAAAAGCAGGTTCAACCGCGCTGCAAGGATATTGGTCGAAATAGGCTCAGTCGATCCGATGAACTGAGTGTAGGTTCGCTGACCGTGGATAAAGAGGTCCCGGATGATCAAAAGCGACCACTTGTCGCCCAGCACATCAAGCGCCGAACTGATCGGGCATACCGAACGCCAATCGCCCCCTTGTGTCATCTTTTCCACAGATCCGCTTTCGAGATTGCTATCACGACGTTGGCGCCGCTGCCTGTTACTTCAATCTGGCCTTGAAAGGGTCAAGCAGAAATGAAGTCTTGCGGCGGCGGCGCCCCAGTCACCTTGCTTTGCTATGGGCCAAGGAATGGGCCACAATCTGCCAAACGTAAACCAGCATTGCAAACTGCCCCACGGCAAAGACCGCAGTGCGCAAATAGGGCATACCAGCGATATAGACCGCCGCATAAAGGATCCGCGCTGCCAGCAAGACCGTTCCGGCCATTGCCGTCGTCTCATTTGCAGCACCGGTGACAAAGGCGATCAAGATGACGGCAGCGTACATCGCAAGGTTGCCCGCCATATTGCCATGCGCGCGCGCTGCGCGGTCGCCCCAAGGGGCAACGCCACCCAGGGCTGTGTCACGATTGCGCAAGAGCCACTTTATGCCGCCTGATACAGATCCGCGCGCGGCAACAGGCGGCAACGTGAGGAGTTCTGTCAATACGACAAGGCTTACCAATATCCAAAGATCATGCGTCATCTGCTATGTCCTTATGTGGGGTGAAAAAGGGGGTCTGATAAGTTCACGCTAAGTTGGTTAATTACGTTGAAATGGCTGCTGCCATGTCGGTCAAAGAAGTCTTCATGGGCGTCGGCGTCCACTGCAGCACCTTGTAGGTCGCGCCGGTGTCATAGGACGCGGCCTTTCCCAGAAATGGCAGCATGGCGCGCACTTGGCTGTCAAAAAGGCCCATGAATTTCACAAGAAAACTCGGCGCGCGGCGCGAGGGCACTTTGGAATGGCCCGCGTCGCGCAAGATGCTTGCCACGGTGGCCATCGCAATCGGTTGTGCACTGGCGGCGATGAAGCGTTGTCCTGCCGCCGTCTGAGCGGTCATGGCCGCCACATGCAGGCGGGCCACATCGCGGACGTCGATCATGCCCATGCTCATGTCGGGGATCATTGGCATCTTTCCACCAATCATGTCGGTCATCAGGGCGACGATGTGACTCTCGAGGTGGGCACCAATCGCTTCACACCGGCGCGCTGTGCCGGTGAAACTACGCGCTTGGTTCCCTCGACGGCACGGCCAATCAAATCGTTCTCCTGCTTTGGCTCGGCCAGCACGACGAGAGACGCCACGTGCAACACGGATCCACAGCCCTGCATGGCCGCATCCCACCCCGTGTCGGACAAAAGGTTTGTTTCAACAAAGGTCAACTTGTCGACAGGCGCGACCTTCGCAATGGCGGTTCGGGTCGCCTCGGCCTTGGCGCGCGAACGCACTGTGCCGACCACCTCTTACCCCTGCCTCAGCAACTCTGCGGCGCAATGCTGCCCAGTATACCCCGTCACGCCGGTCACCAAAACACGCTCCAACCGTTTGCTTTCTCGGTATCGTAGGCACATCACTTAAAAATTTAGGCATATACGCTTGCAAAGTGCAAATAACTATCAAGACGACTTCTAGACGATGAAAACAGATGATCCGACGATGCTGGCCGCGCATG
Source organism: Stagnihabitans sp. (assembly GCA_964202815.1). GTDB lineage: Bacteria > Pseudomonadota > Alphaproteobacteria > Rhodobacterales > Rhodobacteraceae > Stagnihabitans. The sequence goes on from CAXNKP010000001.1 coordinate 25,678, forward strand.
ACTGGGGATTTCCGATGCCGATTGCCTAGCCAACCTACGCGACCGGATTAAGGATCACGGCATGGACTGGGCCCATCTTCTAACTCTCGATCAAGAGGGTCCCGGCGCCACATTCCCTCATGGATGGCGGCAGGTGCAATCCGATGCCTTTACGCGGCTGAACAGGTGCAGCCGTGTGATCCTAAACTGTCGTTGCGGGATTGGTCGGACAGGATTGGTCGTGGCACTGATGCTGATTGAGACCGGGCTGGAACCGACAGCGGCGTTCAAAGCGGTGCGACAGGTCAGACCGAGGGCCATCGAACCGGTGGGTCAAGAACGCTTCGTCCAAGTTTATGTCAGCCGCGATCACAGCTATTGATGCCGCAGCGCCTCGATCGGGTCAAGCCGCGCCGCACGGCGGGCTGGAAAATAGCCGAAGACCACGCCCACGACGGCGGAAAAGATGAAAGAGGCCACGACGATCCGGTAATCCGGCAGAAACCCGATGTTGAGCGCGTAAGACCCCAAGGCACCAAGGCCAAGGCCGAGGAATATGCCAAGGATGCCGCCGATCAGCGACAGGACAATCGCCTCAACCAAAAACTGCATCAGCACTTGGGATTCGGTGGCCCCCACCGCCATGCGGATGCCGATCTCACGGGTGCGTTCGGTGACTGAAACCAGCATGATGTTCATGATGCCGATGCCGCCCACAAGCAGGCTGATGGCCGCCACCGCCGATAGCAGCCCGGTCAGGACCCCGGTGATGCCGGTCAGCACCGAGGATATCTGTTTCATGTCGAACACGTTGAAGTCGTCGCTTTGATCGCCGGTCAGCTTGCGGCGTTCGCGCATCAGGCTTTGGATTTGGACGGTGACGTCCTCGGCCCTGACGCCGTCGCGGAAGGTGACCGAAATCGACTGTACGTTCTTGTTGCCAGATATCCGGCGCTGGAAGGCTTTGAGCGGCATGACGATAATATCATTGTCATCCTGCCCAAAGGTCGACGCCTCACGCTTGGCCAGCAGGCCTATGACCTCACACGAGATTTTTCCGACGCGGATCGTGGTGCCCACCGGGTTGCCCTCGCCGATCAGGGCGGCGGAAGTTGTGGTGCCCAAGATGCAGACCGGGGTGCCGATCCGCATCTCGCCGTCGGAAAAGATGCGGCCAAAGCCCAGCGTCCAGCCACGGATGCCAAAGTAGGCGTCATCGGTGCCGGTGACCTGGACGGTGTGGTTCATCTCGCCAAAGACCACCGTCTGACTGCGCGAGGAACTGGGGGTTGCGGCGACGATGTCGGGCACATAGCGCAGCAGGGCTTGCATGTCGGCCAGCGTCAGCGGAGCCGCATCGTTGGAGCCGCCGCCGGGCCCGCGGCCAGGGGCGCCGGGGCGGATCATAAGCAGGTTCGATCCAAGCGAGGCCACATCAGACTGCACTTGCGCGGTAGAGCCCTGCCCCACAGTCACCATCGCGATGACCGAGGCGACCCCGATCACAATGCCAAGCACCGTCAGGAACGAGCGCAACTTGTTGCGAAACACCGTGCTGAGGGCGAGGCGCAGGGCTTCAAGCAGCATGACGGTCCCTGACCTTGTCAGATTGGATCTTTCCATCGACAAAGGTGACGATGCGGTTGGCATAATCGGCCATGTCAGGTTCATGGGTAACCATCAGGACCGATAGGCCTTCCTCGCGGTTGAGTTGCACCAAAAGCTCCATGATCTCGCGCCCACGTGCCGAGTCGAGGTTGCCGGTCGGTTCATCGGCAAGGATCAGGCCCGGTTTGGTGACGATGGCGCGGGCGATGGCAACACGCTGCTGCTGGCCGCCGGAAAGCTCGGAAGGGCGGTGATCCGCCCTGCCTTGCAGGCCGACCTTGGTCAGGGCATCCATCGACCGCTCTCGGCGTTCATCGGCTGGAATGCCTTGATAGATCAGCGGAAGTTCGACGTTCTCCAGGGCTGTGGTGCGCGCCAGCAGGTTGAAACCCTGAAAGATGAAGCCCAGAAAATACCGCCGCAGCAGCGCCCTTTGATCACGGTCAAGCCCGGTCACATCGGTACCAAACAGCAGGTACTGGCCCGAGGTTGGCGTATCAAGGCAACCCAGAATGTTCATCGCACTCGACTTACCCGAACCCGAGGGGCCCATGACGGCAATGAACTCACCCTTCTGCACGGTCAGGTTAACGTCATCCAGCGCATAGACCTTGGCCTCATCCACCCCGTAGATCTTGGACAGATGGCGCAGTTCCAGCATAGGGGCGGCTGCGGCTGTCATCGGCTGCTCTGCGCCGTGATGACCAGATCGCCAGCGGTCAACGGGCCTTCCAGAACTTGGGTCGTGTCGCCATCGGTGACGCCGGTTTTCACGGCAATGCGGGTGGGTTCACCGTCTTTCAGGATAAAAAGGTCGCGAAAACCCTCTTTGGTCACGGCATTGGTCTTGCTGGTGTTCGGTCGGTTGCGATCCCCCGGTGACCCACCAGAGAAAAGCATGCCTAAAAGGCCCGAACTGCGGCGCGTGGCGGCAGGCGCCACAGGTGGGGAATAGCGGAGGGCGGCATTGGGCACTGCCAGCACATCCGTGACCTCCTCCACCGTCACATCGGCCGAGGCGGTCATGCCGGGGCGCAGGCGCAGGTCGGAATTGTCGATGGCGAGGATGGTCGGATAGGTCACGATGCCATCGACCGTCTGCGGCGCGAAATGCATCTCGGACACCTTTGCCGGGAAGCTTTGACCCAGATAGGCATCAACACTGAAGGCGGCAGCATTGCCGACCTGCACCTTGCCGATATCAGCCTCGTCCACGTCGATCTGCAACTCCATCTGGCCCAGATCATGCGCAAGGGTGAAAAGAACCACCGTTGTGGTCGAGGCAGAGACGGTCTGGCCCAGATCGGCCTTGAGGTCCAGCACCATACCGTCGATCGGCGCCACGATGACGGCCTTATTGATGTTGGTCTGGCTCAGCTTCACATCGGCCTCGGCCACTTGCACATTGGCAAGGGCCGAGGCAAGGCCCGCATCCGCCCGGCGCTTGGCGGTGGTGGCCACGGCCAGTTCCTCGTTCGAGTTCAAGCCCTTGTCATGGATCTTCTGGGTGCGGTCGAGGGTGGCAATGGCGGCCTCCTGTGTGGCCAGCGCATCCTCGACCTCGGCCTTGCGGGCCGACAACGTCGCCAGATCGCGCGCCAACTCCGCCTCCAGCGAGGAGGTGTCAAGCCGGGCCAGAACCTGACCCTTGGAGACGGTGTCATTGACGGCGACATCCACATCAGAAATCGTGCCCGAGATGAGGGAACCGACATCAACCTGCTGGATCGGCTGCACGGTGCCCACGGCAGTCACAGTCACGGTGATGTCGGCGGGCTTTACCTCAGTCGTGGTATAGCGGATCACAGCGGTGGCGGTGGTACGGGTCTGCAAATAGGCATAACCGCCGGCCGCGAGGGCCAGGATCAGCAAAGGCCAGACAAACCGCCCCCGCAGCCGGAAACGCTTGCGGCGCCGTGTAATCGCCTCGACCGTGATCGTATCCGCCATGAGAAGTCCTTTTCGTCGCTGGGGTCAATCTGGCCCGAACTGCTTGAGGTTTCAACGCCAAAGCCGCAGATTGCCGTAACTGCCGTCATGCGTCACGGCAAAGTACAGCGCAACATGGGTCAATGGCCATGCTACCTTTGCCCTTTCGCATTGGCCCAAATATCTCACCGGTGAGCCATGGATCGTTGGGAGAAGGCGTGACGAAAGCGGGATACCGATCCTTCGCTGACGTCGTGAGGACTATAGGCCTTCAGCGGTCGGTGCCCCGCAAACTGGAAGTCTGCTGCGTTTCGCTTTTCATGCGTTCAAAGATGGGCCTAGCGCGGCAGCAGATCTCACTCAGTGTTCCATCTGCGACCAGACCGGACAGCCCCCGCACAAAAGCGAGAAGTTCCATCGCATCTGGCAGGGTATCCACAGGTATGGCACCGACACGACCCTAAGCCAGCACGGTCAAATCGTTCAAGCTACAGGGGTAAGGTTGGCGTGTTCTGCGCGTCCACAGATCAATATTTCATAAATCTTGACGATTGCTGCGATTTTGTCGGCGAGAGGGGCGATTTTGACTGCCGCTTCGCCGAGCGATCCGCTCGAAGCCATCCTCTTGATGTCGCTTATCGTATTGAATTCCAAAGCGAACCCGCCGACCCTTCATCAGACACCGGCTCAGGAGGGCGATGCCATGCGCAGCTATAAGAATTCCGATTCTGCTCCGCCCATAATGGCTGGCAGCCCACCACCGCCGGAAATGCGCCCGCCTCGGGCTGACTGGGATCGGGCCCCTTGGAACCGCTGGGCGGTTCAGACCGAGTAGGCGCAGCTCTCAAAGCACGCCAAGGTCACGAAAGCGATCGACTACCTGCTGTCGCCCGGCCACTGGCCAGCCTTCACCCACTTCCTGACAAACGGTCGGGTCTGTCTGAGCAACAACTGCGCCAAACGCTCTTTGCCGGGTCCGAGCGCGGCGGACGGCGCGCCACCTTCATGTACTCGCTAATTGGCACCACCAAGCTGAACAATATTGACCCACAGGCCTGGCTTGCCGACGTCATCACCCTGATCTCCGACCTGCCGCCCTCGCGCCTGTCGGAATTGCCGCCATGGCGTTGGAAGTCGCAGGATCATCGATCGGCTGAGGCGGCATGATGGGTCGCTTTACGCATGTCCAATCCATCGCCGAGGTCGCCAAGACGATCGGTGAGCACCTCATCGAAGTCGTCAGCGCCAATTCCGACAACATCGGCTACGGCGAGATGATCTGGTTTGATGACGGCTCTGAGGACGGTGTGAAAACCTTCACGAACCGCGGCATCGAATGCCTGAAAGAACTCCTCGCCGACATTCGCACATGGAATGGTGGCATCCTCGGGTTCCTGCACGACCAAAAATGTGACCCCGACCTCATCAAACGCAGTATCGCCGACAAAAAAAATCCGATAAGTCCAGACTGACGTCGGCGCATGATTACGTGCAGCTTGGAGTTTCGCCCGCCTTTCGTCAGCCCGATCAGGCAAGCGCGCCACCTTTTTTTCCGGAGGCTGGATGCGGTGCGGTGGGCCTTGAGATGTGTGGCGTCAGTCATGATCATTTCCGTTTCGGTGTCCTGCCTGACCAATTCCAGCAGGATTTTGGCAAATACCCTCATCCGGCTCCAGCGGTACCAAAGGTTGTACACGGTCTTGTGCGGCCCGTAGATGGGCGGCGCATCGCGCCAGCGTAACCCATTGCGATTGATTAAGATAATACCGCTCAATACTCGCGTGTCGTCCACACGGGGCACACCATGAGACAAGGGAAAGAGCGGCTTAAACCGCTCCATCTGCGCCTCAGTCAGCCAAAACAGATCACTCATGCGGCACCCCGCCGATGCCATCAGTGAATAAGCAAAACGCGTCGGAAACTACTGGATTAATGAGGTATGAGCCTAGCGTTTACATCCTTTGGCATTCAGTAGCCGATCCCCACAGACTGCACTTGCCAAGCCGATCAACAGATACTCCAAAAACGTAAGCCGTTTAGGGATCATCTCCGACCCGATGGTCAGTAACGCGCCCATCACTGGTTCAATGTCGGTGGCATGAACGTAGCCCTTGGCGACCAGCGCCGTGCCCAAGACGGTAAGAACTTGGCGGATCAACGCGAGGGTCTAGCGCGTCGGCTGCCTTTACATCCGCCATTTCATATCGGCACGTTTCATAAAGGCGATGCGCGCCGGTGGGTGCCGCCCTTTTCGGACCGCACGGTGACAGTGACGGATCCAGTTCCGCGCACCAGCCATTCCACCTTGCGCGCCACCGGCGACCATTGCTGGCCCCAATTGGAATATTCATAGTTGCGTTCGTTCCGGCCCGCCAGATGGCCCAAATCGACTGCCGGCGGGTTCATCACCACTTCAGCCCCTTCGATGGTGACGGTCACAGGTTTGGCGACCTTGTTCTTGACGGCCACGTCAGACAGATTTGTGGGCAAATAGCCGTGATTGGCGATGATCGCGGTCACCTTATGCAGGTCCGCGCCCAAAGCTTCGACGGTCACGCTGTCGATCATCACGCGGGGGGCTGCAGCGGCGTGGCGCAGGTTGAACAGCGTGTTGTCGTGACACACCTTTTCCAGCAACTTTCCGGGCGGGTTGCGATAGCTCCAGATATAGACCATCCCGCCCACTTCGACCGGTCCAAGTTGCGGATGATCAAACGCGCGCCATTCGCGAAAGCCCTGATCGCCGACATTGGCTATGACCCAGTCGAACAGCTTGCGCTGCACGTCCGCGTTGCGGGGGCGCAGGTTATAGTAGCCCTTCTTTTCAACCCCGGCAGCAATCTCAATATCCCAAAGTTCCGTCGAAAAGCAGATGATGCCCATCTCTTCGTAAACCCAGTCTTTGAGAGAGCCGTGGCGAACCTTGGACTTGTCGGGGGTGAAATCCTCATAGGTCGAGATCACCGGATAGCCGGTCAGCCGCGTGCCGACCTCGCCCAGCGCCTTGTAAAGTGCTAGATCGCGCGGGCTCATCTCGGCATCGGTTGCCATCATCGACGGGCGCAGGATGATCCCGCCATGGGTGTGGTAGGCGCACATGCCGCAGATGTTGGGATGATCAAGGATAAGGCGCGCCATTCCCATCGTCTCAGGCTCTGAGAATGGGTATTGGCCCGCACCATATTCCTGCGGCGACCAGTTGATCGGAAAGTTCCGGTTCATGTTGCCGTCATCCTGCGGCAGGATTTTCACGTCGGCACCGTCATAGTCGGGGATCAGGCCCTCGGGGTAGATGCGGAAATAGTCGCCGCCTTCTTCGCCGGGTTCGCGCTGGATCATCAGGCGCGGTTCGCTCGGATCTTTCTTCCATTCGCCCTTAGTGTCGGGCACGCGCATGTTGACGATGTAACCATCGCCGTCGATATCCTGCGCTTGCAAGCCTTCCAGCCGGTCTTCGCCCGGCAGCAGTCGCCCGTTGCCACACCAAGGGTGGTAAGGGGCCTTTAGCGCGTATTCCGCCCCATCAGGATTGATGCGGGGGATGATGTAGAAAACCTGACCATCCACCAGCCGCGTCACTTCGGGGTCGGTGCCATAGCGGGTCAGCAAATGGTGGATCGCATAAAGCGCTGTGGCCGAGGTTGCGTGTTCTTCGGCGTGGATCTGCGCGTCGATGTAGTAGCCGGGTTTTTCCAGCGCGGGGCCGGTCTCGGGGTTGGTGATCTGCATGAACCACACATCGCGCCCACGATGGCTTTTTGCGATCGAGGTCAGCGTGGCCAAGTGCGGATAAGCGGCGGC
>CAXNKP010000002.1:0-24878 GCA_964202815.1 Stagnihabitans sp.
AGCAGCACCGACACTTCGTAGGCGGTTTCGGGCTTCAGCCCTGTCAAGACGGCTGCGGCAGAGGCGGGCTGCATACGTGCCAAAAAACCAGCCGCAAAGTCGGGGGACATGGCTTGAAAAAGCGCTGCGGCATCGGCAGGTTTCATTGCCTCGTAGACGGCGGTTAACCGCGCCAGATCCTTTTCCGCTGCGCCATCGGCGATTGTCATTGTCGCTTTTAGCGCTTCCTCAGCCGATTGCAGTTCGGACAAGCGCTGGGTAATGGCCTGATCCGACAGGGTCAGCGCGGCCAATCGTTCGGACGCGGCATCTTCTTGCGCCTTGACCTGCGCTGCGCGCTTGGCAAGCGAATCAAGCAGGGCTGCAGGGGGAACGGGGCAATTCACCTGCGTTGCAGAGGGTTCTGCGGTGGCCATCGACCACAGTTCAATTCCCGCACCAGAGGCCAGCCGAAAGGCGCCACCCGATGCCAAAAGCAACGACAGGATGACCAAAACGCTGCGGCGAGTTTTACCAGGCATTGTCTCTTTCCATTTCTGCGCGAACTGTCTTGCGGCGCACGAAGCGCAATTTGCGATCAGCTTTCTCGGCGGCAGGGGCGTTGGCTTGCGGTAGATGGCTTGGATCGGGCAGGTCGTACATCGCAGCCAACAGCAGTTCTATCCGGGCTGCGGCGGCCTCTGCCCTCGTGGCCAGCCCATCGAGGCTTGCGGCTGACCCAGTGGCCGCCCCACCCGCCTTCAGCAGGGCCTTGGTCATGTCATCAACCTGCACCGACAAAACCGCGATGGCACCACCCATTCCACTTTCAAGCGCCGTAAGTTTTTTAAGCCGGGCGGATAAAACAAAACAATAAATCGCCGCCCCAAAGGCACCGGCCGTCAACAGAACATCAGAGATAAGGTTCATATACCGCCCTCAATTCAGAACAAATTCGGTCACCAACAGATCGCGCACACAGCCTTGCCCCGTCACCATCTGGATGCGGCGCAGCAACTGCGCCCGGAGCCGCACCAAGGCGTCAGGGTCCGTCAAATCGGCGATATCAACCGCGCGAAGATAGCCGTTCATCACATCCAAAATGCGTGGGGAAAGCGCGACCACCTCCTCGGCCCGATTGGCGTTCACCTCCAGCTGGGCGGTGAATCGAAGATGGCTTTTTTCAGAGGCCTTGCCCAAAGAGATCGTCAGTTGGTCGATGGGCACAAAGGCAACATCGGACAGGCCAAGAGCAGGTCCTGCCTTTTTGTCTGCATGGAAAGGCAAAAGAATCAGCCCAGTGTAGAACGCATAAAACCCAACGCCCCCAAGCGCCAGAAACAAAACAAGCCCAAAAATCAAAGGCAGTTTCGTCCTTTTCTTGGGGGCGGATTCCTGCAGCGCGTCGTCGTTGGTCACCAAGACCTCCATTCTTTTCATAAGAACAAAGATAGACCGCTGATCCTAACCAATTGTTAAGGGCGGGGCTGCAAAGTGCGTCAAACGGCAAGAATGCAAACCGGAGACGAATGTGCAAAACCTGCTGACCCTTTGGGCCAACCTGAGCGTTACCCGCCGCACCGTTATCGTGGGGGCGACGCTGGCGATGTTCCTGGCAGTGCTGGGTCTGGCGCGGTTGGCGGGGCAAACGAATATGGCACTTTTGTATTCAGGGCTGGATCTGGCGGCGGCGGGGCAGGTGGTGGCAGCGCTGGATCAGCAGGGCGTCAAGTCTGAAATTCGGGGGGACTCGATCTTTGTCGACCAAACTTTGCGCGACACCTTGCGGATGAAACTGGCGGCCCAAGGCCTGCCCGAAACGGCGGGAACGGGGTATGAGTTGCTCGATTCCCTGTCAGGCTTTGGAACGACATCGCAGATGTTTGACGCCGCGTATTGGCGCGCCAGAGAAGGCGAACTTGCGCGCACCATCTTAGCCTTGCCATCGGTGAAAGGCGCACGGGTCCATATTGCCGAGACTCCTGCACAAGTCTTTCAAAACAAAATGAAACCATCGGCCAGCGTTACGATCACAACCCGCGGCGCGCCATTGACGAGCGAACAGGCCCTGTCGATTCGCCATCTGGTTGCGGGGGCCGTATCTGGCCTGCAAGCCGATGATGTGGCGGTGATTGATTCAGCTTTTGGCCTGATTGCATCAGAGGCAGACGCTGCTGCGCCCACCACCGCCGGCGACATCAAAGCCGCCGAATTGAAGGCCAACGTCGAACATCTGTTGGCCGCGAGGGTCGGACCCAATGCCGCCGTCGTCGAGGTGACCGTTACGGTCGTCACCGACCGCGAAGAGGTGAACGAACGCCGGCTTGACCCGCAGGGGAAGGTCGCGATTTCAACCGAAATACAAGATAAATCAGTCTCTTATACTGGAAATGATAGCGCGGTGACGGTGGCGTCAAACTTGCCAACCGGGGCGGAGGCGGGAGCTGCATCGAACCAAAGCCAAAACACTGACAAGTCGGAGCGGGTTAATTTTGACGTTTCAGAAACCACGCGTCAGGTGATCAAGCTGCCGGGGGCCGTGGCGAAACTGTCGGTGGCCGTCTTGGTCGATCAAGAAAAAATCGTGGCGACCGATGGAACCATAACTTTTCAACCCCGCAGCGATGCCGAATTGGCGACGCTTAAAGAGCTTGTCGCCTCGGCCGTTGGGCTGAACCCGGACCGGGGAGATGTGCTGACACTAAAATCTCTGCCTTTTCAACGGCCTGTGGCCGAAGGGACCTTGGCTGAGGCAGGCTTTGGCCAGACCTTTGGGCAAATTGATCTGATGGCGATGATGCAACTGGCGGTGCTGGCGATCGTGGCCTTGGTGATGGGCCTTTTTGTCCTCCGGCCCATTTTAGTGTCATCTGGGGCTATTCCAAGGCTCGCGGCACCTTCACTGCCTTTGGCCCTGCCGCGCGTCACGACAAATAACCAAAGTTTAACCGGTGAAATTGAGGATGGCGTCCTTGACGCACAGGCAGCCATCCAAGCGCCCGCATTGGCGGACATCGCAGGTGACCCGGTCGCCCGCCTGCGCCACCTGATTGAAGATCGCAAGGCAGAGTCGATCGAAATTCTGCGATCCTGGATGGAAATTGACGAGGAGGCTGCGTGATGGCCCTGTCCCTTGAAGTGTTTGCAAACGACTCAACATCCGCATCCGGCCGCTTGACCTTAGACCAGATCGCCTTCGCGCGCGAACAGGTTACATCTTATGACGACGGCTACCGCGCGGGCTGGGAGGAGGCCAGCGCTACAGCCGAAGTGCTAGCTGCGCGCAGCAAGGCCGACCTTGCCCAGCATTTGAAACAGCTCGGCTTCACGTACAATGCGGCGCAAGCCCATGTCCTCGCAGCCTTGAAGCCACTTTTGCTGCACGTGGTAGGCCAAATCATGCCGCAGATAGCACGCGCAACTTTGGGGCCCATCGTGCTGGAAACGCTGATCCCCTTGGCGGATCGCCTTGGTCAAGCGCCAGCAACCTTGCGGATTAACCCCGCCACGCAAGAGGCGATCAAGGCCCTGATTGAAGGCAACACGAGCTTGCCACTCAGCATCGAGGTCGATGCAACTTTGGGGCTGGGTGAAGTGCGCCTGGCCCTCGGCATGGTCGAGGCTGGAGTAGATCTCGATCAGGCAACCGCTGACATCTCCACCGCCGTGCGCGGATTTCTTGAGCTTTATGTAAAGGACCACCTTCATGGATAACCCTGCCGATGCCAACCCTTTCGCCCAAGTGCCGATTGAGGTGACTATTTCGGTCGGCAAAGCTCGGCCTTTGGTCAAAGACCTGCTGCGCCTGAGCCGCGATGCCGTGCTGCCCTTGGATAGGCGGGTTGATGACATGGTCGAACTTTATGTCGGCGACCGCCTCATTGCTCGCGGCGAGTTGCAAGAACTCGACGGCGAGCAAGCTGGCCAACTGGCCGTGCGCCTGACAGAGGTGGCTAATCTGCGGGGTGGGATGTGACAAAGGTCATTTCGCTGGCAGCACTTTTGGCGCTGGCAGCAAATCCGGCATTGTCGCAATCGATTTCGTTGGATTTTGGCGACACGGGGTCTTTGGCCGCAAGGTCAGTCGAACTGATCCTCCTGGTTACTCTGCTCAGCCTTGTGCCCGGCTTGGCCGTTATGGTGACCTGTTTTCCCTTTATCGTAACGGTTCTGTCCATTTTGCGGCAGGCATTGGGGTTACAGCAAGCGCCGCCCAATATGGTGATCGTCAGTCTGGCGCTATTTCTGACATGGTTTGTCATGGATCCGGTTTTCACCGAGGCTTGGATAAAGGGCATCGGCCCGCTCACCGATGGCCAAATCGATGTACAACAAGCCATTCCGCTGATAGCGGCCCCCTTTCGCGGGTTTATGGCGGCGCGCACCTATCCGGATACCTTCGCCGCCCTGCAAGCGCTGCGGCCGAACGAAACGGCAGCACTCACCGATGCCCCTTTTTCGCTGCTTGTTCCGTCTTTCATGCTATCAGAGATCAGCCGCGCTTTTCAGATCGGCTTTTTGATCTATCTGCCATTTTTGATCATTGATCTGGTCACAGCGGCGATTTTGATGTCGATGGGCATGATGATGGTGCCTCCTGCGGTCGTTTCTTTGCCGTTCAAACTAGCCTTCTTCGTCGTCGCCAATGGCTGGACCTTGGTATCCAGCGCTCTGGTGCGCAGTTACACTGGGGTCTGAAGGGCGGTTGGTCAGTTTACCAAGAATTCTGCGTGCAAAGCGCCGGCGGCGTGGATGCTTTTCAAGATGTCGATCATGTCATGCGGCGACACGCCCAAGGCATTCAGGCCGGCCACAACCTCTGACAAGTTGGCGCCGCCTCGCACCTCGGCCAAGCCGGTCCCCGGAGCGTTTTGGATGGACGCTTTTGTATTCGGTACAGTGATGGTTTCTCCTTGCGAAAAGGGATTGGGCTGCGAAACTTGGGGCATTTCTTCCACCCGCAGGGTCAGGTTGCCTTGGGCTATGGCGACATGACTGATGCGCACATCGTCGTCCATCACAATGGTACCGCTGCGCTGATCTACCACCACACGGGCCCGCGCGTTGGGCTCGACCAAAAGGTTTTCCAAGGCGGCGATGGCCCGCGCGGGCGAAGCGAGTTTGGTCGCATCAATATTCAGCGCAACTGTGCCGGCATCTTGCATCACCGCCACCTGCATCCCAAATGCCTGATTGATCACCCCTTCAATGCGCGCGGCTGTGGTGAAATCCGGGGCGCGCAACGCCAACCGAACCGTCTGCATCTGACTGAAATCGAACTCCACCTCGCGCTCTACATGGGCACCAGCCGGGATGGTTCCGGCAGTAGGCACGCCTTGGGTTACTTTGGCACCTTTGCCTTCGGCCGAAATGCCTCCGGCTATGATCGTGCCCTGCGCGACCGCATAGATCTGCCCGTCCGCTCCATTTAGCGGGGTCATCACCAAGGTACCGCCAAGCAGGCTTTTGGCGTCGCCAATCGATGAAACGGTCACATCAACCCGCCCGCCGGCCCGCGCAAAGGGCGGCAAAGAGGCTGTGACAAAGACCGCAGCCACATTCTTGGGTTGAAACTGCTCACCCGTGACGTTGACGCCCAGCCGCTCCAAAAGGTTGGACAAAATCTCTTCTGTAAAGGGAGAGTTGCGCAGTCCATCGCCCGTACCTGCAAGGCCTACAACCAAGCCATACCCCACAAGATCATTGCCGCGCACCCCGTCGAATTCGACCAAATCTTTGATTCTGATAGATTCCGCACCCACCATGCTGGGCAGAATGGCGACAAGGCTTATCAATAGGGCACGCCAGATCATAGGAAATCAACCAAGCTGAGGCGCGATGCACGCGCGGTTATGGCATAAAGTGTTTGCAATTGGTTTTGCGTTTCTTGATATTTTGAGGCGGTTTCATAAGGGTCAACCGACAACAGCGACAGCCGCGCCCTTTGCAGAAGGGAGCCTTCGGCATCATTGCGGGTGCCAGCATCTTGAACCGCCGCTTGCACCATGCCCAACTTGGCCGCCAAAGACGCCATCGGAACCTGCGCCACCATCAACTGCTGGCCTGCCCGCTTGGCCAGATCGGCCCGAGAGACATCGCTGCCCGCCAGAACGCCGCGCGACAAAAGTGCGCCCAGCGCCAAGCCCTTGAGCGTGGCAAGAATGGCCGGATCGGTCGCCGTGACATCAAGTTGCGCGGTTTGGTCGGCGCTGACTTGCACAGGGTCTAACGGGGGGCCGCCCCGATAGATCACGGCGGCGAATCCAGCGGGGTTGTCAAACCACGCAGTCACGGCTGCTTCTACCGTTGCAGCGCTCATGGCACCGGCAGCGATGACGGCGGCATCCAGTGATGACAGCAAAGTATCGGAACTGGCCAAGGCGGTGTGGTCACTTTTCTGCCCGGAAAACAACGCCCTTTCGCCCAGGCTGGCGTTCAAGGCCATCATGGCAGTATCCAAACCCTGCGCCGCTTGAAGACCCAGTGTGTTGATTTTTATAGGCACTTCGCCGGCTTCTATTGTCAAAAAAGCCGTACCCAATACTGATTGATCTTGTACCGTCTTTATAGATTTTTGCATGATGTCAGCCATGATTTGCGTTTCGGCAGTGACGTTGCGATAGGCCGCGAGCAGGGTGAGGCTGGTTTCAATCCCTGCGATCTGGGCAAAGTTGCCGCGCAGTCGCGCTGTCTGGTTCGCCGCCATTCCTGTTGTTGATTCGGTTGACAGGGCTTGCAAAGCGGTCTTGAGGCGCAGGCTGTGCCGGTTCAGGATCAGAGATTGCGACAGATCGCCAAGGCTTAGGGTCTGCATCTTACATATCCAACAAGGTTTGCATCATATCGCCAACCGCCTTTAAAACCTTGGCGTTTGCCGCATAGTTTTGTCCAATTTGCAGCAAGGACTGCATTTCGAAATCAGTATCGACACCGCCCTGCGCTTCTAAGCCGGTGTAAGTTTCTAGGCGTGAGGTAGCAAAGGTAGCCTCGCCTTGCGCTGCAATGGTGTCTGCGGCCGTCATCGACAAAAGGTCGCCGGCTAGGACCGAAAAGCTGCGCTGGCCTGGTAAAAACGCGCCCGAAACTGTTTGGCGGTTGTCGGTTAGTGCAGTGTTCAGGCTGGCCAAGAGGGCGCTGGCACTGGAGGGGCCGGGGGATGTTGCCCCCAAGCCATCCCGCAAACGCCAGAGCGCGCCGCCCTGGGTGGGATCAACCGCGGAGTTCAGCTTAAGGCGTTGTGCCAAACCAACTTCGTTCGCGGGTGTAAAGGCGAAACCGAAATCAGTGAACAGGCCAGTGGCCCCGGCGGCGCGGGTGGAGTCAATGTTGCTACTTTGAAACCGTTCGACCAAATCGCGCGCCACCGCGTCAATTTGCGCCTGTGCGCTGACACCTATCACGTCGCGGAGCGCGAAGTTGGCTGCCAAGGCACCACCGGTAAGATACGAACCCGGGCCCGTTGCCGGGGTTGCAACGCCGTTCAGGGTTAAGCCAGACAGGCCGCCCCCTTGCTGGGTCATCGCCGCAGAAACGGCTACTGTGGGCGTAAAGCCGAAGAGCGATGGTCGCCCATCCACCAGCACAGCACCCCCAGTTGTATAAAGCGCCACCTTGCCGTTGGTTTGCGCCGCTTCGCGCAGCGGTAGCATCTGGGCTATTTGGTCGATGGCCTGTTGCCGCTGGTCTTGTAGGGCACTGGTATCTTGGCCAGCGATTAAACCAGTTTGGATCTGGTCATTCAACTTGGCAACGTGGCCCAGTGCCGCGTTTAACTGCTGAACTTGCGTGGCGATTTCGGCATCGGCCCGGGCGCGGGCACTTTGAATATCCGACCCAATCGCCGCAAGGCCACTGACCAAGGCCTTTGCCGTTGCTGCGACCGTACCAAGCCTTGCCTCAGACTCGGGGTGCGAGACGGCCTCTGTCAGGGCAGAGCCAAAAGCGGCGGCGCGCCCACTCAGCGACGTGGGTTGATCGGGTGTCCCCATCAGGGTTTGCAGCCGGATGAAAAAGTCCAGCCGTGTCTGGGCATCTCCCTGTGCTGATTGCGCCAGCCTCCGATCGTTCAGAAGAGGGCGATCTTCGGCGCGGTTAACGCTGACGATCTTGACACCCTGGCCGTTGGCACCGGTGGATTGGGCCGCAAGGGTCAGGGCGCGGCGGCCATAGCCCGGTGTTGTGGCATTGGCTATGTTGGATGAAACCAGTTCCGACGCCTTCGCGGCGGCGGTTAGCCCGGAGAGGGCGCTGGCGAAGGCTGTGCCAAAGCTCACCTAACCCCTCAGCGTTTTAGGTTGGCGGTTTCTTGCAGCATCTCGTCCACCGTCTGGATGACCTTTACGTTTGACGAATAGGCGCGCTGCGTACTGATCAAGCTGGTCAATTCCGATGTCACATCGGTAGTGGATTGTTCCATACTGTAGCCCAGCAGGCTGCCTGTCGGCCCATCACCGGCATCCCACAGATAAAAAGTGCCTGATTCTGCTGTGATGTTATAGGTTTGGTCGGAAAGTGAAGCCAATCCATTTGGATTGGCCACATCAACCACTGGTATTTGGTAGACAACTTTTGAAAAACCCTGACCGTAATTTGCGTGCAAAAAGCCGCTATCGTCCATTTCTAAGCTGATCAAGCGGGAAACGGGGCTGCCGTTGGTTGCTTTGCCAATGGGGGAAAAGTTGGCGTCCAACTGTGATACCCCGCCTCTTTCGCCAACAATTCCGACGTTCAGTGCCAAAGGTCCGCCGCCAGTTGTCAAGGAAATGATGCCGGTAGTGCTGTTGTAGGCGGGGCTGGGGCTTACCGGCGTGACCGAGGCGATTGTCCCCCCGGCCCCTTGGGTGCCATCGAAGGTGATTGTGTAAGTCCCGATAACCGCCCCGGCAGAGGCGCTGTCAGAGATTGTCATTGTCCAACTGTTGGTCGCGGCATTGCCAGATTGGGGAACCGAGGGTGTGAACACGTAATTCAGTGTCTCATCTCCGCCAAGGTTACCAAAGTAGGGCACAGACATTGTATAG
The DNA here is from genome assembly GCA_964202815.1 of Stagnihabitans sp. Taxonomy (GTDB): domain Bacteria; phylum Pseudomonadota; class Alphaproteobacteria; order Rhodobacterales; family Rhodobacteraceae; genus Stagnihabitans. The sequence continues at coordinate 9,000 of CAXNKP010000002.1, forward strand.
GCTTGCCCACTGGCCCCGACTTGGGTGGCCTGCGAGGGCAGGTTGGCGGACAAGGTCATCGCCGTTGTCGGGTTCGCCTCTAACAAGTTGGGGGCGATCTGAACCGGGGTTAGTCCGGACATCGAATTGCGTGAATAGGTCCCCATCGTGCCATCTGCATTGGCGCGCCACCCCATCAGCACCTGACCAGCAGAGGTGCGCAAGACGCCATCGGCGTCTGCCTTGAACGAACCGGTCGTGGCCAGGCTGACCGGCAGCGTCGCATCGCCGCGATGAATCGCATCTATCGAAGTGACCGGCATAAACCCACGCCCATCCAACGCAAGATCGGTGGCATTTGAGGTGACCAACAGGGGGCCATGTTCATCTATCAGCCGGTGTGTCGTCGATCGAACACCACCGGCGGAGTAGGCGGTGCTAAGATCGCCATGAATGACGACAGAGTAAAAATCAGACATTACCCGCTTGTACCCGTAGGTTGAGGCGTTTGCGATATTGTCTGAAATGGTGGACAGGCGGTTGGCGTTCGCGTTCAACCCCGCCACCCCCGCATTCAGCGAAGAGGAAATCGTCATCTATAGCGCCTTTCTGCAGCTAGCTTGGACAGGGACAAACTGCACGCTGGAGCTTAAGAAACGGCTAACAGATAAAATGCGACGCTTTTATCGATCTGAACGCAGCAAAATCACCTCGACCCGGTTGTTGCGCACCGACATCAAGTTTGCCGTGACGGGTTTACGGTCGGCGTGGCCGCTGATGCGGGCGATGCGGCTTTGCTCAAGGCCCGCTTGTTCCATCACCTGCCGCAAAGCTTGGGCGCGGGCAGCCGAAAGATCCCAACTTGGGTTCTTGATCAAGGTGACCGGGTAGGTGCGCACGTGGCCCTCCACCGCGATGGCGTTTGATGTTATCGACAAAACATCCGTCAAAAGGGCTGAAATCATAATCAAGGTTTGAGTCGGCATAGCACTATCATTTTCAAACAAGGGGCTGTCTGCGGTGTCGAACACGTCGATCACCAAACCCTCATCACTGACTTTGGTGACGACATGGCTGAGCAATCGCTCCATCGTCTGGCTTTCGCCACCTTTGCCCTCCAGCACCGATTGCAGGCGTTTAAGATCGGCTTCCTGAGCACTTGCAGCCGCCTCGGACGCAGATTTTTGGCTGTCACCCATCGATTGACCTGTACCCGTTTGGGCCATTGTTTTATCTTCAAGCAGAGAGTCACCCCCAAACATACTATCCCCACCGGCAGACGTTTGCACAGTGATGACAGTCGGATCAAAGTAATCCGCAATGCCTTTGCGTTGTTCTTCCGTCGTCGCACCTAACAGCCACATCAGCATGAAAAAGGCCATCATGGCCGTCACGAAGTCGGCATAGGCGATCTTCCACGCCCCGCCATGGTAACCGCCGTCGACAACGTTTTTTTTCCGCTTGATGATAACTGGTGCGCTATTTGCGTACCCAGCCATTCACACACCCGTAATCTACCCAAGTCCCTCTCTAGATGATCTTTATGAATCCAGGCTTAACCTGCGACATTTTAACGACTTTCTCCTGTGCACGGACAAAGGCCGCCCGAACCTGTAGGCCAATCATCGTGTAATCAGACACGAATTGTTCGGCCGACCTGCGGGTGAGGGCAGATTCAATCGTCAGGCCTTGATCCGTCGTCAACCCGTCAAAGGCGACCGACGGCGTGTGCCCACGCACCACTAGAAAATCGACAAAATCCCGGATCGAGACATCGCCAAGCCCTGTAAGGATCACATCATACCGCTGGAAGGCTTGATTTACGCAAACCAAACCGTGGTTTGGAAATTTTGTTTCAAAATGTGCCAGCATTTGCCGGTCAAGACCAACGGCCAAGGCTGGCCAAGGCTCGCTGGCGTAGCAACCCATATCAGACAGGTGTTTGAGCATTGGCCGTAATTCGGAACGTTTCTGATCTGGCGTCAAGAAAAGATCATAAAGCGCATCGTTTTGCGCGCAAGACACCACATCGACCCCAGCGGTGCGGCCCAAGGCCAGAACGGTGGCTTGCGCCTGCTCATGGCAAAGGCCGGTGATCTGCAGCCCGCCCGAGCCGTAAAAATCTGGCCGGCTGGGCGCATCCCACACGCCAAGGTCACGCAGGTTTTGTTCAACGCCGGCTGCTGCGCGCAGGTCTGACAGGTGCAAGCACAGATCAAACAAGTCCGGGGGTGCATCTTTACCATCTGAGACCATAGCCAGACGAACGCCCAATGTCGCCATAAGCATAACCGCAGCCTTAGCGCCAACCTGCGGCATTTGTGCCGCCACGGGCCCGCTGCCTTGGGACAAAAGCACCTCTGCCTTGACGAGGGGCAGGTCGAATTTGCGGGCAAGTTCTTGGCTGGCCAAAGCCGCAAGCGGGCCTGACGAAAGCAAGACAACATCAACACGGTCGTGCATCTTAGGGTTTAAAGACAATTTCATCTCCAGGTCACTGGGGGATCTGATGGGTTGCACCAGATCTGTTTGTGGTCTGTTTGTAACTAAAATGCTATTTTTGTCTTTTTTGAGGCTTCAAAAGAGAATTTTCGCACATTTTGAGAGAAAAAGTTTCACATTCCTAAAACTGTCTAAATTTCTGGCACTTTCAAATTTCTCAAATCACTGAAATCAATCTAAGCCCTTCGTAAATCGCAGCATGGATATTGCGCGCCTCGACCGCGTCGCCAATGCGGAACAGTTGAAAGCCCCCAGGGCCGCCGCCCAAGGTTTGGGGTTGGCAAGCAATCAGCGCGTCGTAATCTACTGCACCTTGATTCACGGATCGGGGTTTCAAAGCAAAGTACAACTCATCCAGCGGCGCTGTGCCGTGGTTGACCACAACCTGATCAAAACTGCGCGTGATGCCCAATTTGCTATAATCGCTATCGATCGTGGCCTTTATCAGGTTGCCGTCTTTGGCGACAGAGGTCAGCCGATAGGTCACAGTGAAGGTCACCTTCTTATCCTGAATGGCACGCATATAGGGCACTAGGTTCATCGCCATCACATCGGGGGCAAAGCTGCGGTCTGGGGTCATCACCTCAACCACGGCGCCAGATTCGGCCAAAAGCTGGGCTGCTTGCAGCGCGGTATGGTCGCCCGCATCGTCATAAAGAAGCACGTTTTGGCCAGGCTTTACATCGCCTGACAGAATATCCCAGGCGGAAACTGTCAGCTCATTTCCAAAGGCCAGAATGTCCTTTTGCGCCATGCCACCCGTGGCAATAATCACCACATCGGGGTTCAAAGCGGTCACATCGCCCGCTTCGGCCCAAGTGTTAAAGCGAAACTCCACCCCAAGCGCAGCACATTGCGCCAAGCGCCAGTCGGTGATGCCGATCATCTCGGCGCGGCGTTTGGTTTGAGCGATCAGGCGCACTTGGCCGCCGGCTTCGGAAGCTGCCTCAAACACGGTCACCTTATGGCCGCGCTCTGCCGCTACCCGTGCCGCCTCTAGCCCGGCGGGGCCTGCACCTACGACCACGACCTGCCGTTTGGTGGCGGCAGGTTTGATGGTGTGGGGCATGGTTTCTTCGCGGCCCGTGGCGGGGTTGTGGATGCAAAGCGCCATGCCGCCTTGATAGATACGGTCAAGGCAATAGGTGGCCCCAACACAGGGGCGGATGTCATGTTCGCGCCCTTCGATGATCTTTTGCACGATATGGGGGTCGGCCATATGGGCGCGGGTCATACCCACCATGTCCAATTGCCCCGAGGCTACGGCATGACGCGCCGTTGCCACATCGGGAATGCGCGCGGCGTGAAAGGTGGGCATGCCCACTTCGGCCTTCATACGACCAGCAAAATCCAGATGCGGGGCCGATTTCATGCCGTGAATCGGGATCACATCGGTCATGGCGGCGTCGGTATGGATGCGGCCTTTGATAATGTTGAGAAAATCGACCATGCCGCTGTCGCGAAACATCTTGCCAATCGCCACGCCCTCGTTGGCGTCAATACCGCCTGCCTCGGCCTCGTCCGCCGTATAGCGCATTCCCAGCAAGAAGTTTTCGCCCACCCGTTTGCGCACGGCGGCAAGTACCTCCATCGCAAAACGGGCGCGGTTTTCAAGGCTGCCGCCATAAGGGGCAGGCAGGGCGTTGGTGAAAGGCGACATGAACTGGTCTAGTAAGTGGCCGTAGCATTCAAATTCCACCCCATCCAGACCCGCCTCTTTCATCCGTTCAGCAGCGTCGGCAAAGTCGTTGATCACACGGGTAATGTCCCAATCTTCAATCACTTTGGGAAAGGCGCGGTGGCTGGGTTCTCGGCCGGGGCCTGCGGCCAGCACCGGCAACCAATCGCCCTTGTCCCAGCGCGTGCGCCGCCCAAGGTGGGTCAACTGGATCATCACCGCTGCCCCCGCCTCGTGGCAGTCATCGGCGATGCGGCGCATCCATGGCACCACCTCGTCCTTATAGGCCAAAACATTGTTGAAAACTGGCGGCGAATCTTTTGAAACGGCAGCAGAGCCTGCCGTCATCACCATCGCCACCCCCGCCTTTGCCCGTTCCAGATGATACAGGCGGTAGCGGTCCTTGGGCATACCGTCTTCAGGATAGGCGGGTTCATGGCTGGTGGTCATGATCCGGTTGCGCAGGGTCAGGTGTTTAAGTTTGTAGGGCTGCAGCAAAGGATCGTTTGACATGAAAGCCTCCGGTTTTGATGCAGATTAGGGTCTGCAGAGAAAAGGAAACGCCCGTTTGCGACCTGTCCTTTGGCCAAAGCGTGACAAAAGGGGCGGGCAGAAGCAAGAAATGAAGTGGCGCAAGCTGCCGCAGTCTCTTTTCTGCCGGATGGGTCGGTTACGGGTAGCAAAAAAGGGCTGGTCTTTGCTAACCATCCAAGACATTGCCCGGCTTGGCAAAAGCCAAACCACCCACGCCACACGCCATCCCGAAAACCCCCTATGAGCGACGTAACCGCGATGCCCCATCCCCCCTTTATCGCCGCTGGCCTTGACCTTGGTGGCACCAAGATCGAAGCGCAAATCTTTGATCCCAGCTGGACTAGGGTCACATTTCGCCGCGTGCCCACGCCAAAAACCTACGAGGCGCTGGTGGCGGCCATGGTGGACCAGATCGCTTGGGTGGAAAGCCACGTCGCTGGCATGCCGATTGGTGTTGCGGCGGCGGGGTTGATCCATCCGACGACCGGGTTGGCGCTTGCGGCGAACTTGCCCATCACGGGCCAAGCCTTTCCGGTCGATATCGCCGCGGCGGCAGGGCGCGCTATCCTCTATCTCAACGATTGCCGCGCGCAGACCCTGTCAGAGGCGCAGTTTGGCGCGGCCAAGGGCTACGCCTCGGCGCTGTGCTTGAATTTCGGTACGGGCTTGGCCGGCGGGTTTGTGGTGGGTGGCGCTTTGTTGCCCACTGCCCTTGGCTTGGGTGGCGAGTTTGGCCACTTCGCCTTGCCAGCCCATGTGGTGCAAGCCCATGATTTGCCGATCATTGGCTGTGGATGCGGGCGGGTGGGCTGCATGGAAACCCTGCTTTGCGGCCCCGGCTTGGCGCGGATCGTGGCGCACCGCACGGGGCGCAGCCTAACGGCTGAAGAGATTACTGCGCTAAAGGCGAGTGACGCGGATATAGCGCACGCTTGGGCGATTTTTTGTGCCGTCGCGGCGGAGTTAATCCACACGCTATGCCTGACCCTGGACCCGCACTGCATCGTTCTAGCCGGCGGACTGTCACGTGCACCAGGCTTGGTGCGGGACATTCGCAAAGCTGCCATCCAATCCTTTCTGCCCGGCTACGAACCCCCACCGCTGCTGCTGGCCGAGGGCGGCGATGCCACGGCCGCGCGGGGGGCGGCTTATGCGGCTTTTCTGGAAATGGGGCCCGAATGACAGCTTTTACGCCGCAAACATCCTATCTGCAGCCAGACCAAATCTTTGACGGCAAAGCACGTGGCACGGGCAATCTACCGACGAAATGCGGCTCTATTGCAGCAATTTTAGCTCTTATTTCCTCGGGGCCATGGCGCAAGGCGTGGCGGGGTTGATAACCTGTCTTGTCCAAAACCCCGCCGCTGCGCTGCTGATGGCTGCCACTTTTCTTAACAAAGTCAGCGGCCGCCCGACGGGCCTGATCAGACAAAGCCTAAGCGTTTGCCAGTTGTTGGGGACAGACGGGGCCGTGGCGCAAACAGGTCTGTCTTAAATGCTAACCCCAGGCCTATACAGCTTTGATCAGATAGAGCCCGGCGATTGCCTACTGACCGCTTGGGCCGATGTATCGCCCCAAGCGATCGACTCTTTCGCTGCCCTCACACAAGATCGCTTTGCCGTTCACTTGTCAGACGAAGGTGCGCGCGCCTATGGCTTTGAGCGGCGCGTGGCTCATGGTCTGTTGGTCTTGTCGCTGGTGGAAGGGTTAAAAGCCACAGCGCCCGCGCAATTAGATACCTTTGCCAGCCTTGGCTGGGATTGGTCTTTTCGTGCCCCGGTTTTTGCAGGCGACCGCATCCGTGCCCTTGTGACGGTCACGGCCAAGCGGGCCTCTGGCGCGGATAAGGGGATGGTGACGTTGTCTGTCCGTGTTGAAAACCAGGACGGAAAAATCGTGCAACAAGGCCAGACGCGGCTGATGGCCCGCCGCGCAATCTAGATGGCCTTATTGCGCGGCCTTTTGCAAAGCCACCATGTCGTTCAGATAGGCAGAAAACTCGTCCCGCAGGTCAGGGCGTGACAGGCCGAAGGCCACCGTCGCCTGCAAAAAGCCCGCCTTGGTGCCGCAATCGTAGCGCTGGCCGCGAAAGCGATAGCCAAAGACGGTACCGGACGTCTCTGCCTCTTGCGCGATGGCATCGGTCAACTGAATTTCGCCTCCCGCGCCTGGCTTTACCTTATCAAGATTAAGCATGACCTTGGGCGACAGGATATAGCGCCCGATCACCGCAAGGTTCGACGGCGCTGCACTTGCCAAGGGCTTTTCAACCATGCCCTTGACCGATACGATTGACCCCATATCCTCTTCGACATCCAAGACGCCATAGGACGAGGTTTTCTCCACCGGAACCTCCATCGCCGCCACGATATTGCCGCCGGTTTGGGCATAAGCCTCGACCATCTGTTGCAGGCAGGGCTTTTCGGCGGCAATCACGTCATCGGGCAGCAAAACGGCAAAGGGTTCATCCCCGACCAGTCGGCGGGCACACCAGACAGCATGGCCCAAGCCCAACGGCCGGTTCTGGCGCACATAAGCGATAGCCCCGGAATCCATGTTGGTTTCGCGCAAGATTTCCAACAAGGCGTCTTTGCCAGCGCGGCGCAGAGTGGCTTCCAATTCGGGCGAATGATCAAAGTAATCCTCAAGGGCCGACTTGCCGCGCGAGGTGACAAAGATGAACTCTTTGATGCCGGCCGCCCGCGCCTCATCGATGGCGTATTGAATAAGGGGGCGATCCACCAAGGTGAGGATTTCCTTGGGGATCGATTTGGTTGCTGGCAAGAACCTTGTTCCCATCCCTGCAACGGGAAAGATCGCTTTGGTGACTTTCTGGATGCGACGCGTTTTGATTGCGGCCATGGTCCTTATCCAATCTTTTCAGTCAAGGTCGACACTACAAACGTCACGATACCAGATTTCACACCGAAAGAAGAGGTCTGAGAGATGGAAAATGGCGGAAACACACTCAGTTTTTGATACATTTTTTAGGTTAATCCTTCACATTATTTGTAGAAATATACAAAATCAAAGACTTAGCCCGAAAAATCCCTAGACTATCTTCTGCATCATAGCCTCGATGATGGGCACGTCCGAGGGGTTGTTCAACTCCCAAAACTGGCGACCGCGGGCTTGCACTTCAACGCAAAGCACTTTGCGGCCCTGTTCCAAAAAGCGCAACTGTTCCAGCCCTTCCAACTGCTCCAACGGGCCAGTGGGCCAGCTTGGATAGGCGGCAAGGGCTGCGGGGCGATAAGCATAGACGCCCACATGGTGGAACACCGGCGTGGGCGCGGCCTCGTCGTAGGTTTTGCCAGTATAGGGGATCACCTCTTTTGAAAAATACAGCGCGCGACCACCCGCACCGAAGACGGCGGTCGTTCCACCCACACGGCCTGCCCGCCTGTCAGCCAGAAAACCCGCCACGGCGCGGCCATCACAGCGCAGAACAGGGGTGGCGATGTCGGCCTGCGGGTCAGCCAGCAATCCCACCACCAGATCTTCGACAAACCACGCTGGTGTCAGCGGCGCATCGCCTTGCAGGTTCACCACGATATCAAAGCCGGTCAGCTGCTGCACCACCTCAGCACAGCGTTCAGTGCCGTTTTGCGCGGCAGAGGAGGTCATCACCACCTCGGCTCCAAACGCTTCGGCATGGGCTTTTATGCGGTCATCATCGGTGGCCACCACCACACGGTCCACCCCACGCACCGTCATCGCCGCGTCCCAACTGCGGCGAATCAAAGTTTTCTCACCATCTGGCCCGCGCAGCGCCACCAAAGGCTTACCCGGATACCGGGTCGAGTCATAGCGGGCCGGAATGGCGATGAGGACAGTCATTTTTGCAAATCCACTCCGGGCGCATAGGCGATGAAGAACGGGTTATCCCAGCCTGCCTTACCATAGGTCAAGGGTTTATGGTCATCAAACCGCACCATGCAGCCGCCCGCGCCGCGCAAAACGGCATCACCAGCGGCAGTGTCCCATTCCATCGTGCGGCCAAGTCGGGGGTAAAGATCGGCCTCACCGGTGGCCAGCAAACAGAACTTCAAGCTTGACCCTGCGCTTTTCATATCAGCCACGGCGTATCGGCTGATATAGTCATCGGTCGCCGCATCGCGGTGGCTTTTTGAGGCGACGACCCGCAATGCCGCATTGTCAGGCTTGGCCACAGACAGTCGGTGCAAATCGCCCACCAAATCGTGGTCAAAGGCCCCTGTCTCCTCCACCGCAGTTCCATCGGGCAGCGTATAAAACAGCCGATCCTGCGCAGGCGCATAGACCACCCCGCGCAGTGGCACGCCGTCTTCAACATAAGCGATGTTCACCGTGAAATCGCCCCGCCTTTGCACGAATTCCTTGGTGCCATCCAAAGGGTCTACGATCAAAAACGTGGATGCCCGCTGCGCGTGGCTGGCGGCTTGTTCTTCGGTGATCAGCACCAGATCGGGAAAGGCCGCCCGCAATCCGGCCGAGATCAAGGCATCCGCCGCCTCGTCGGCTTCGGTCACGGGGCTGGCATCACTTTTGGATTTCACCTCAAAATCGGGGCCATTATAGACCTGCAAAATCCGCGCCCCTGCCTCCAAAGCAAGCCGGCGAAATACCGGAATCATAGAATCGAAATCCATCACCTCTCCTTTGCAACGGGGATGGTCCCAGACCCTGTGACCTTTACCGAAGCAAGCGCCCTTATCCCGAAGGTCCGGGCGAACGGCAAGTTGTCTCGGTGCACAAGCCTGTGAATGGGCACCAAACTGCGCGAAACGCCGCCCTGCATGACCTGCTTGGGAGGGTGGGGCTGTGCCTTTGCAACAAAACTGCCGATTCCTGCAAATTCAGGCGAATTTCTTGCCCTGGCGGCGCTTGCAGCACCCGCGACCCCCTCTTATATACCCAACGAAGCCGAAAGAGGGTGTCGTCAAAATGCCCCCGTCGGTTCAGTTTGGGAACGAGGCTGGATGCCTGATGGGGTCCGCTTCATAACTTCGCCTAAGAAAAGGGAACGTCATGGCCAAGATCATCGGCATCGACCTGGGAACCACCAACTCTTGCGTCGCCATCATGGATGGCAGCCAGCCCCGTATCATTGAAAATTCCGAAGGCGCGCGCACCACGCCGTCGATCGTGGGCTTCACCGATAACGAGCGTCTTGTTGGCCAAGCCGCCAAGCGCCAAGCAGTGACCAATGCCACCAACACCATCTTCGCCGTCAAGCGCCTGATCGGTCGGCGCGCGGATGATTCGTTGTTGGCGAAAGACATGAAGAACCTGCCCTACAAAGTCGTCAGCGGCGGCAATGGCGATGCTTGGGTTGAGGCGCGCGGCGAAAAGTTCTCGCCCAGTCAGGTCTCGGCGATCATCCTGCAAAAGATGAAAGAAACGGCCGAGGCGTATTTGGGCGAAACCGTCACCCAAGCCGTCATCACCGTGCCCGCCTATTTCAACGACGCGCAACGCCAAGCCACCAAAGACGCTGGCAAAATCGCGGGCCTTGAAGTGCTGCGTATCATCAACGAGCCGACCGCCGCCGCCTTGGCTTATGGTTTGGACAAGAAAGAAACCAAAACCATTGCGGTCTATGACCTTGGCGGCGGTACATTCGACATCACCATTCTGGAAATCGACGACGGCCTGTTCGAAGTCAAGTCGACCAACGGCGACACCTTCCTTGGTGGCGAAGACTTCGATATGCGCATCGTGAATTTCTTGGCCGATGAGTTCAAGAAAGAACACGGCGTTGACCTGACTTTGGACAAAATGGCCCTGCAGCGCCTGAAAGAAGCGGCAGAGAAGGCCAAGATCGAACTGTCCTCGTCCTCGCAGACCGAAATCAACCAGCCTTTCATCAGCATGGACCGCAATTCAGGCCAGCCCTTGCACTTGGTGGTCAAACTGACCCGCGCGAAGCTGGAAAGCCTGTGTGACGATCTGATCAAACGCTCGATCAGGCCGTGCCAAGCGGCGCTGAAAGATGCGGGCGTCAGCATCGGCGACATCGACGAGGTGGTTCTGGTCGGCGGTATGACCCGCATGCCCCGCGTTATTGAAGAGGTGACCAAGTTCTTCGGCAAAGAGCCCCACAAGGGCGTGAACCCCGATGAAGTTGTGGCCGCCGGTGCCGCCATTCAAGCGGGCGTGCTGCAAGGCGACGTCAAAGACGTGGTGCTGCTGGACGTGACGCCGCTGTCTTTGGGCATCGAAACCTTGGGCGGTGTCTTTACGCGTCTGATCGACCGCAACACCACGATCCCTACGAAGAAAAGCCAAATCGTCTCCACCGCTGAAGACAACCAAAACGCCGTGACCCTGCGCTGCTTCCAAGGTGAGCGGGAGATGGCGGCCGATAACAAGATGCTGGGCCAGTTCAATCTGGAAAGCATCCCTCCTGCCCCGCGCGGCATGCCCCAGATCGAAGTGACCTTTGACATCGACGCCAACGGCATCGTGACGGTCAAGGCGAAAGACAAGGGTACTGGCAAAGAACAGGCGATCACCATCCAAGCCTCGGGCGGGTTGTCGGATGCCGATATCGAACGCATGGTCAAAGACGCCGAAGCCAACGCCGACGCCGACAAGGCCCGCCGCGAGCTGGTAGAAGCCAAGAACCAAGCTGAAGGCCTGCTGCATTCGACCAAGAAGTCGCTGGCCGAACATTCCGACAGGGTCGATCCGTCGACCGTCGAGATGATCGAACTGGCGATGAGTGCTTTGGAAGACACGATCAAAACCGAAGACGCCGGCAAGATCAAAGGTGGCATCCAGAACCTGACGGACGCCGCGATGAAACTGGGCGAGGCGATCTACAAGGCGCAGGCCGAAGCCTCGGAAGGCAGTGGTGACGAGGGCGGGCCGCGCGATGTTGATGACGACATCGTCGATGCCGACTTTGAAGATCTTGGCGACAACAAGCGCAAGTAACCCGCGCAGAACCGGCTAAGGGCGGCCCCCCAAGGGGTCGCCCAAACGCATTCTTGATACAAAGGTCCTGCCATGGCAAAGCGCGATTATTATGAAGTCTTGGGGGCCGCCAAAGGCGCCTCGGCGGACGAGCTTAAAAAGGCCTACCGCACCAAGGCTAAAGAACTGCACCCCGACCGAAACACCGACAATCCTAACGCCGAAGCCCAGTTCAAAGAGATCAACGAGGCTTACGATGTTCTGAAAGACGCCGATAAAAAGGCGGCCTATGACCGCTATGGCCATGCGGCTTTTGAAGGCGGGCGTGGGCCGGGCGGGGGTGGTGGTGGAAATGGTGACTTCGGCGCGTCATTCTCGGACGTGTTCGAAGACCTGTTTGGCGACTTTATGGGTCGCGGCGGGCAAGGGGCGCAAGGTGGCCGGCGCAGCCGGGCGCAGCGCGGGTCTGACCTGCGCTATAACCTGCGTGTCACGTTAGAGGAAAGCTTCAAGGGCGCACAAAAGACCATCACCGTGCCAAGTGCCGTCGCCTGCGATGTCTGCAGCGGCACGGGCGCCGAAGGCGGGGCCGAACCTGTTACTTGCCCAACCTGTTCGGGCATGGGCAAGGTACGCGCCCAGCAAGGGTTCTTCACGGTGGAACGCACCTGCCCAACCTGCGCGGGTGCAGGCCAGACGATAAAAAACCCTTGCAAAGCCTGCGGCGGTGCGGGACGCACCGAAAAAGAACGTGCCCTGTCGGTCAATATCCCCGCAGGCGTGGAAACTGGCACCCGCATCCGCCTGTCGGGCGAGGGTGAGGCCGGGATGCGTGGCGGGCCGACCGGCGATTTGTACATCTTCATCGAAACCCGCGACCACCCGATCTTTCAGCGCGACGGAGTGAACCTGTTCTGCCGTGTACCCGTGTCAATGATCACCGCCGCCTTGGGCGGCGAGGTGGAAGTGCCAACGATTGACGGCGGCAAAAGCCGCGTCAGGGTTCCAGCGGGCACCCAAACCGGCAAGCAACTGCGCTTGCGCGCCAAGGGCATGCCAGCGCTGCGCGGCGGTACGGCGGGCGACATGATGATCGAATTGGCGGTGGAAACACCGGTCAATCTGTCGGCGCGCCAAAAGGAACTGCTGGCAGAGTTTGAAAAGGTCGGGGCCGAGAATAACAATCCGGAAGGATCATCGTTTTTTGCCAAGGTCAAAGGCTTTTGGGATGGAATGAAAAGCTAAAATTCAGCAGCCCATTTGCCCTGTTCAAACGCCGCACCCAAAAAGGGCTGCGGCGTTTGTTTTTGCGATTGCGTTAACCCTTTTTTCACCATGCCTATGTCAGAGTGCCTTCATGGCATCGAATGGATTTCATGAACAAACTCTTCCCCTTTTCCCCTCCAAAGGGGCAGAGGATGACGCATCTGCCGCTCACCTACCCGCAAAGCTGCCCTCTTACATCACCGACCACCGCAAACGCCTGCGTGACCGCTTTATGGCAGGCGGTGCCGCAGCAGTGCCGGATTACGAACTCTTGGAACTGCTGTTGTTCCGCGCCATCCCGCGCCAAGACGTCAAACCCTTGGCACATCTTTTGCTAGACACGTTCGGCGACTTTAACCACGTCGTTTCCGCCAGCCCGCAAAGGCTGGCCATGGTTAAAGGCGTCGGGGACGCTGTCATTCAAGAACTCAAGATCGTCGAGGCGGCAGCAGGGCGCCTCATGCGGGGCAGGGTCTTGAACCGGCCAGTCCTCACCTCGTGGGACGCGCTGCTCGACTATTGCCAAACCGTCATGGCCCACCGCGAAACCGAGCAATTCCGCATTTTGTTTCTTGATCGCAAAAATACCCTGATCGCCGACGAGGCTCAGGCCTCAGGCACGGTAGATCACGTGCCCGTCTACCCGCGCGAAGTGGTCAAACGGGCGCTGGAACTCAACGCCTCGGCGGTGATCCTGGTGCACAACCACCCCTCGGGCGACCCTACGCCGTCGCAGGCTGATGTTACCATGACCCTTCAGGTGCAAGATGCAACCAATGCGCTGGGCATCGTGCTGCATGACCATCTGATCATCGGAAAATCCCAACAATTGTCCTTCAAGTCAAAGGGCTATCTGTAGGTTTCGCCCCGCCTATGCCTTTCCCCCAATGGCTTTCGCCGCCAAATAAGATCTGCCTCAGGCATCGACGTCGGCAGTTAACCAAAACTCGGCCACGGTCTGTTCGGTCTCTCACCTTCCGGGAGGCGGATTTCACGCAGTTCCCACCGGTGTCGATCATGGACTTTCTTTGGTTGACAGGCAGCAACAAGGTGGCTTGTTCATCCTTTATCCTGCTTTAACCTGACCAAAATTACACCGAATGCAACCGCCAGCGTAGCACCGACCGAGCCGTCCCCGCCGGAAAGCAATGTGCCTCCGACGACCACGGATGCGATGGCAAACAACTCCCAACCCGCGCCTTCGGCTGCGCTACAGCGCACCGCAGGTTGAATTGCAGGTCTGGGAATGGCTTTGGCATGTCTTTGAAACATAAGAAGACCTGCCCGAGGCGCGACAGTCCATCCCCCCGATCGCCGACCACCTGACCCGGAGCATCGCGGCCGGCTGGCCGTCAGCGCGCCATGGAGTTTTCCTGAAAAGCGCGTGTCCCGAGTGCTATGCGAGCAACGTTTACGATCTTTGTCCGTGCAGCCCTGTAATGCGCACGGTTCTCGTCATTCATGGGCAAGAACCTCATCAAGGCGTGCTCCATATCGCTGATCGCACGCGCGGCGTCGAGCGGTTCAACCCGCGAGCCAGCACGCGCCCAAAGGCCATCCATCAGCAGGCCGAGTTGGCGTGCGATGGTCGTCGCCTCAGCCTTTGGCACGAAGGTCTTTAATTCATGCGCAAGATTGCTGATAAGGCGGGCATAGTTGGCGCTTTGGACGCGCTGGCATTCCAAGGTGTGGGGAACCTCCGCCATCAGGGATACCCACGCCTGACATACAGCCTGATTGAAGATAGACTCGTGGAACATCGCTATGATGATGGCCCAAAGCCGCTCATAGGGTGTCTCGGCGTGCCGGTAGAGTTCGACCACAGACGTACCAAGCGTGCCGTTGGTTCGGCGGATCACAGCCTCGAGAAGTGAGCTTTTGTCATTGAAATGGTGCAGCACGACGCCTTTGGACACGCCTGCGATTTCGCCAACCTTTTCAAGCGTAGTCCCGCGCAGCCCATAAAGGACGACGGCCTCGAACGCCGCTCTTGACAGTTCGGCAGGTCGGATCGACCTAGATCGCAGTTGGTGGCATCCTTCTGCAGGCAGAATCCAAGGATCTCAGATCCCGAACCATGCAATGATTTCGGACCGAAGGGTTCAAATGCTCACCTAAAGAAAAGAACAAGGGTTTTTTGACCAACCTCGACACGCGTTCGCGGCAGACCCCATCATTTCGCGCTCAGGCGGCCTTCCCTGAAAAAGGTACAGCGGCGGTCAGCGCTGTTACCCGGCGTCCAACCGGTCTGCCAGCAGTCGGTTCAACCAGTCGGGGTCCATTTCCGGGACCGAGGACAACAGAAGCTTTGTGTATTCTTCATTTGGATCGGCAAAGAGTGCGGCTTTTGGCCCGCGTTCAACCACGATGCCACGCTGCATCACTACCACCTGGTCGGCGATGGATTTTACCGTGGCGAGGTCATGGGTGATGAACATGTAGGCAAGGTTCAACTCGCTTTGCAGCCGATCGAGAAGCTTAAGGATGCCCTGCTGCACGATCTGGTCCAAGGCGCTGGTCACCTCGTCGCAGATGATCAACTGCGGCTCGGCGGCAAGTGCGCGGGCGATGCCGATGCGTTGCTTTTGTCCGCCTGACAACTCGCTTGGCAGGCGGTCGATATACTTGTCCGGCTCCAATTCGATGAGCGCCAGAATGTCGCGTATGCGCGTCTCCAGCGCCTTTCCCTTCAATCCCAAATACATCTCGGCCGGGCGGCCGATCAACTCGCGCAGGCGCAGCTTGGGGTTCAAGGCGGTATCGGCCATCTGGTAGATCATCTGGCACTGGCGCAATTCGTCGCGCGAGCGGGCTTTGAAGCTGGGTGGTAGGGGTTTGCCGTTGAACAGAACCTCACCCTTGCGCGGCACCAAAAGCCCGGTAATCACCCGTGCCGTCGTCGATTTGCCGGACCCGCTTTCGCCCACCACGGCCACGGTGCGGCGGGCGTGGATGTCAAAACTGACATCCTTCAGCACGTCGACCGCGCCATAAGCCGCCGTTACGTTGCGCACCGATA
>CAXNKP010000003.1:0-23853 GCA_964202815.1 Stagnihabitans sp.
ACATTGAATGATTACAAAGCTTTAGAGGGCGATAAGCTGCACGGCGTGCGCTCGCTTCCCGTCACCTTAGGGCCAGAGGTCGCCGCCCGTGTTGCTTGCACGGTGATGGGCTTGGCGCAGGCCTTGGTGATTGCGCTGTTGCTGATCTGGGGCAAGCCTGTTCATGCGCTGTGTGTTGGCCTGCTATTGGGCGGCCAAGTCTGGGCCATGGGGCGGTTGTTGCAAGACCCCAAGGGCAAAGCGCCTTGGTATAATGCCACGGGTGTGGCGATGTATGTCAGCGGCATGATGATCACCGCCTTTGCGCTGCGCGGGTTGGGGGTTGCGGGATGAAATACCTGTCTTGGGCGTCGATCTTCCGTCTGGGTGCGGTGCAGATGTGCCTTGGGGCCATCGTGGTGCTGTGCACATCGACCTTTAACCGCCTTATGGTGGTCGAGGCGGGCTTGCCCGCTGTGCTGCCGGGGCTGTTGGTGGGCCTGCATTATGCGGTGCAGATCACGCGGCCAACTTGGGGGTATAAGTCTGACACAGGCGGCCAGCGCACGCGGTTTATCATCGGCGGCATGGCGGTTCTGGCACTGGGCGCGGTGGGGGCGGCCTTGGGCTTTGTGCTGATGGAACGCATGTTTTGGGCGGGCTTGGGGGTTTCAGTTCTGGCTTACGCCATGATCGGGGCGGGGGTGGGGGCTTCGGGCACCTCGCTTTTGGCGCTGCTTGCCACCACAACCCACCCGCGCCGCAGGGCTGCGGCGGCGACGATCACATGGTTGATGATGATCTTTGGCATCGCGGTGACGGCCACCTTGGTGGGCAAGGCGCTAGAGCCTTACTCGCAACTTTTGCTGCTAAAGGTGGTGACTGTGGTGGGGGCAGGTGCTGTCGTGCTGACAGCACTAGCAGTTTGGGGGATCGAGGCGCGCCATCCCGCAACACCCTCTCACGACAAGCCCCTGCCCTTCCGCGAGGGTTTGGCCGAGATTTGGGCCGAACCGCGGGCACGCAACTTTACCATCTTCATCTTTTTGTCGATGATCGCCTATTTCATGCAAGAACTGATCCTTGAACCCTATGCCGGATTGGCCTTTGGCTTCACGCCGGGGCAGTCGACGCAATTGTCGGGCGCGCAAAACGGCGGGGTGTTTGTGGGCATGTTGACGGTGGGCATCGCCGCCACGGGGTTTCGCCTTGGGTCGCTGCGCGTTTGGGTTATGGCCGGATGCACCGGATCGGCACTGGCTTTGCTGACGATTGCGCTGGCAGGCCAAATGGTTGCAGGGCCTGCTATCCTTCAGCCTGCCACGATAGCTTTGGGCTTTTTCAACGGCATGTTCGCTGTCTCGGCGATTGGGTCAATGATGGCCTTGGCAGGCCAAGGGCGCGAGGCGCGCGAAGGCACGCGGATGGGCCTATGGGGCGCAGCGCAAGCTGTGGCGGCAGGCTTGGGGGGCATCTTAGGGTCTGGCGCGGTTGATCTGGCGCGGCAGTTCATGGCCACGCCCACAGCCTTTGGCTTGGTGTTTGTCGCAGAGGCTGGGCTTTTTGTTCTGGCCACGCTGATGGCCCAACAGATTATCGAGGGCCGCACAGAGCCCGATTTTAGCAGGTATGTACCGGGAGAATGACATGTTTGACGTTGTGGTAATCGGTGGCGGACCTTCAGGCGCAACAGCGGCCAATGATCTGGCCCGCGCCGGGGTGGACGTGGCGTTTCTCGATAAGGCGGGGCGGATCAAGCCCTGCGGTGGGGCCATACCGCCGCGCCTGATCGAAGATTTCTCGATCCCGGAAGAGCAATTGGTGGCCCATATCCAAACCGCGCGGATGATCTCTCCCACACAGCGGCATGTCGACATTCCGATCGAGGGTGGCTTTGTGGGCATGGTGGACCGCGAGCATTTTGACGAATTCCTGCGGGTGCGGGCAGTGCAAAATGGGGCAGAGCGTGTCACCGGCACCTATCTGCGGCTAGAGCGCGATGCCAAGGGCACCCATGTGGTTTACCGCGACAAGGCCTCAGGCGAGGAAATGCGGCTTTCGACCAAGTTGGTGATTGGGGCTGATGGCGCGCGGTCAAACGTGGCCAAGACAGAGGTGCCGGGAGGCGACAAGATCCCCTATGTCATTGCTTATCATGAGATTATCAAGGCGCCAGTTGGGTCGAACCTGTATGATCCGGGCCGCTGCGATGTGATCTATGACGGCAAGATCAGCCCCGATTTTTACGGCTGGGTCTTTCCGCATGGGCAGCATGCCAGCGTGGGCATGGGCACGGGGATTGACGGAGTCGATCTGAAACAAGCCACGGCCGATCTGCGCGAAGCCTCGGGCCTGACGGGGTGCGAAACCATCCGGCGTGAGGGCGCGCCCATTCCGCTGCATCCGATGGATCGGTGGGACAATGGCCGCGACGTGGTGCTGGCGGGCGATGCGGCGGGGGTGGTGGCGCCCTCCTCCGGCGAAGGGATTTACTATGCCATGGTGGGTGGCCGGGTGGCGGCCACGGCGGCGCAAGCCTGTTTGGCCACGGGGCGGGCATCAAAGCTGCGGCTGGCGCGCAAGATGTTCATGAAAGAACATGGCACGGTGTTTAAAGTGCTGCGGTCTATGCAAGATGCCTATTACAAATCTGACGAACGCCGCGAAAGGTTTGTCAGCCTGTGCCACGATATCGACGTGCAAAAACTGACGTTTGAAGCCTATATGAACAAAAAGCTGGTCAATGCCAAACCTTTGGCGCATCTGAAGATTGGCTTTAAAAACATCCGGCATCTTATGGGCTGGGTGGCCCCGGAACACGTATGAACGAGATGATCCCCGCTTGGGTCGACGGTGCGTTGACCCCGGTTGAAAAGCTTGACGTGCATCAGCGCGGCCTGCGGCACTTGGCTGTGTCTGTCTTTGTGATGAACGGCAACAGCACCTTGCTGCAACGCCGCGCCTTGGGCAAATACCACACGCCGGGCCTTTGGGCCAACGCCTGCTGCACCCATCCCCGCTGGGCAGAGACCCCGCTGGACTGCGCCACGCGGCGGGTCCGCGAAGAGTTGGGGCTGACGGGCCTGACCTTGGCCCGTGTCGGCGGCACAGAATACCGCGCCGATGTGGGCGCAGGCCTGACCGAACACGAGGTGGTCGATCTTTATGTCGCCGAAGCGCCGCTTGACGTGGCACTTCAGTTGAACCCCGATGAGGTGATGCAGGTGGCTTGGGTGTCGCTGTCTGACCTGTCAGCGCAAATCCAATCCGATCCTGCCCGCTTTACACCTTGGCTGCGGATATATCTGGCCGAAGGCTGGGGTAAGGTCGCCCAAACCCTGCAAGGCAGCGATCCCGCCCATGCCTAAGCGTCGTCGCGTCTTTTTGCTGGGGGCCTCCGGCACGATTGGCCGGGCCACGGCGGCAGCCCTGCTGGCCAAGGGGCACGAAGTTGTCTGCCTTGTGCGCCCAAAAGCGGGCGATCCGCGCCGTGGCCTGCCCGATGGCGTGACCTTGCGCTTTGGCGATGTGACGGATACCGCCTCACTTGCGCGCGACGGGTTTGCGGGCGAGCGGTTTGATGCGCTGGTGTCCTGCCTTGCCTCACGCAGCGGTACACCCAAGGACGCTTGGGCCATTGATCACCGCACGCATGTCGATGCCTTGCATCTGGCTAAGGCGGCCGGGGTTACGCAAGTTATTCTGCTCTCTGCCATCTGCGTGCAGCGCCCGCTTTTGGCCTTTCAACAGGCCAAACTGGCATTTGAGGCGGAATTGACGGCCTCTGGCCTGACCTATTCCATCGTGCGGGCCACGGCGTTTTTCAAATCCCTGTCGGGTCAGGTGAATCGGGTGCAAGCAGGCAAGCCCTTTTTGATCTTTGGCGACGGCAATTTGACAGCGTGCAAACCGATCAGCGATGCCGACCTTGGCACCTATCTGACAGAATGTTTGAACGATCACAGCCGCCACAACCGCATCTTGCCCATCGGCGGGCCGGGCCCCGCGATGACCCCGAAAGAACAGGGTGCGGCTTTGTTTAGCCTGTTGGACCAAGTCCCCAAATACCGCAGCGTTCCGGTGGGCTTTTTGGATGGAATCATCGCCGTGCTGTCCGTTTTGGGCTACCTTTCGCCCAAACTACACAACAAGGCCGAACTGGCCCGGATCGGGCGCTATTATGCCACGGAATCGATGCTTGTTCTTAACCCTGTCACGGGGAAATATGATGCCGCGGCCACGCCCTCTGCCGGGGCGGACAGGTTGGTTGACCATTACGCCCGCCTCCTGCGCGGCGAGGTGAAAGCCGATTTGGGCGAGCATGCGGTGTTTTAAGCGGTTCAATGCGTTCAAGTCGCACTGACAAACAGCTTGACCCACTCCCCGTCTTCACGGCACAAGTTTTCAGAAATAAAGGATTAACGTCGTCTTTGGGCCTTGGCTGTCAGCCGACGAGAAAAAAGGACCAATCCCATGCAGGCGAAAATTCATCCGGTGGTTCTATGTGGCGGCGCGGGCACACGGCTGTGGCCCTTGTCGCGCAAAAGCTTTCCCAAGCAGTTTTCGGCCCTGATGGGGGAAGAAACCCTGTTTCAATCCAGCGTGCAGCGGTTTAGGGCTCCAGAATTTGCGGCACCCATAGTGATTTCCGGATCTGATTTTCGCTTCATCGTGAAAGACCAACTTACCGCGTTAGGTATCTGTGCGGCAACCACCCTGATAGAGCCTGAGGCGCGAAACACGGCCCCCGCTATTCTGGCTGCAGCCCTGCTGTTAGAGCAAACCGAACCGGGCGCCTTGATGATTGTGGCACCCTCGGACCATGTCATCCCGCAAGATGCCCAATTTCGCGCTGCGGTTCTGGCAGCAGTGCCCGCAGCACTGTCGGGGCGGCTTGTCACGTTTGGCATCCGGCCTGATCGGCCCGAGACGGGATATGGCTGGCTGGAACTGTCAGAACCTACGGCTGACTTCGCGCCAGTAGCCCAACCCCTGCGCCGCTTTGTCGAAAAGCCAGACTTGGCCGGGGCACAAGCCATGTTGGCAGATGGGCGGCATGCTTGGAATGCCGGGATCTTCTTGGTCACTACCACCGATCTGATTGCAGCTTTTGCCACTTTCGCGCCAGAAATCCTGAACGGCGTGCGTGCAGCTGTTGCAGCAATCGGGCAGGATCTGGGCTTTTCCCGCTTGGGTGCGGCCGAATGGGCCACCCTGCCCGATCTGTCGATTGACTATGCGGTGATGGAAAAGGCCACAAACCTGTCGGTCGTGCCCTACAACGGCGCGTGGTCAGACTTGGGCGGATGGGAGGCCGTTTGGCGCGACTTTGGCCCCGATGGCAAGGGTGTGGTGACACACGGGAACGCTCTGGCGATTGATTGCACCAACAGTCTTCTGCGGTCGGAAGCCGGCAGCCTGCAACTGGTGGGCATAGGGCTAGATAATATTGTCGCTGTCGCCATGCCCGACGCCGTGCTGATCACCACAAAAAACCGTGCCCAAGACGTCAAGCAAGCCGTCGCTCAACTTAAGGCGCAAAAATCCCCGCAGGCCGAAACTTTTCCGCGCGATCACAGGCCGTGGGGCTGGTATGAAAGCTTGGCCTTGGGCGACCGCTTTCAGGTCAAGCGCATCGTAGTGCTGCCGGGAGCAGCGCTTAGCCTGCAAAGCCACCATCACCGCGCCGAACACTGGATTGTGGTTGAAGGCACGGCGAAAGTCACCATCGACGCCGATGTGCGCCTGATTTCGGAAAACCAATCCGTCTATATCCCCTTGGGAACCGTCCACCGGTTGGAAAACCCCGGCAAAGTAAACATGGTTCTGATCGAGGTGCAAACGGGCGCCTATCTGGGCGAGGATGATATCATCCGCTATGATGACGTTTACGCCCGCGGTGAGGGTGCCAAGGGCTAAGGTCGGTCCGAGTCTATCGCGTTAGGCGGCGCTTTCGTCTGATAACTTGGGGTTATTACTGTATTCCGGCCTCTGCCATCAGAAAAGCAATCTTATAAGATCGCGCTGGACCATGCTTTCCAAAACCTCAGCCAAAACGACGCTGCGAGCGTTGCCAAGTTTCTGCTTTCGCCTAGGCCGCGCCTTGGCCAGGTCTATTTTTAACCCGGCCGCCGAGAGTACCGGGGCCAGATAGTGTGGAAAATTTGGAACGGCATCCTCATAATAGATCTGGATGGGGCTAATGCCATGCTGCCTAAAGAAGACCAACCATTGGGCTTCCTCTTCAATAAAACCACGCATGTATTCCAGCGCCACGTTAACATCGAATTCCATCGCAGCGTTAAAGCCTTCGCTGGCTTTTGCTGTGTCCCATATGCCCAACTTCTCAGCTGTATATTTTGAAACAGTTTGCTCGAATATGTTGGCCCGACGAACGTAAACCCAGATGGCATCAGCAAAGAATTCTGCGAAAGGGTCCGTGTTCATTGCCCCGGCTTCTGGCGCGATCATGCGCGACAAGATTGGCAGAAACGGGAACATCACCTTATCAAAGAAAATCACCTCACCGATGCGGTGGCGTTCAACGATGTCTAAAGCTTTGCCCCAACTTTGGATGCCTTTATCGATAGCAAGGTGGTAAAACGCCTCTGTTTCACTTTCAGCGCAGCCTGTCAAATTCTGGAAATCATCCACAATCATGGTCGATCCACTGCGTTGCGTAGCGCAAAAAATGATAGAGGGTCTATTGAATCTCATGGGCTCTGCTCTGAACGAACGCCATAAACACCAAAGGCATAGATGTTTAATCCTATCATATTACCACCGGTAGACAGCACCAGTCGCACTTGTTGCATTGCCAACAGTTTTTCACTGGGAACCATTCCGCGATCCAGTCTGAAATGGAAAAACGTGGCATATTCGTTCACCTCATGCGATCCAAGGACCACAAAACTGGGATCACCTTCACCATGCAGAATGAATTGCGAAAATATCGTGCTGGGTGCCTGCGACGATATCTTCAGCACCCATTCTGTCCACTGCCAAGCCTTCGGATCAAGATCTGGGCTCAAAAACTCAAAAGCAAACCATTCTTGTTTGTCACCCAATGCAACAATCGTCAAACCAAATCCAGGTGCAGAATCATTGCGGTGCAAGTCTGAAAGGGCAAAATCGGCCACCTCACATTGAGAGTTCACATTTGGCGCTGCAAATTGCATAAAGTCATTTAAGGGGGTGAAACACTTGTGAAGCCGCGAACCCTGCAAACCCGTCTGGCGGAATTGAAGATAACCGTGAGGCGTGATATCCTCGACGTCCATCTCTTCGAAGGACTGTGGCGTTGGGATTGCAAAATCCGAACCTAAACGAACGAGACGTTCCAGTTCATCGAGACGCCCTCGCACTTCAGTAAGCAGGTTCAATAATTCAGCACGCATGCGCATTATGTAGGCTCAAAGGTTATTCATTGAAGATTTCATGGATTTTATCTCAGTCTGCAGCGTTTCGGCGCGGTTTTTTTCCCATAGCCACGCTTCTGTGCGGTTTTGGTAATCACTTTTAAGAGTATGAAATCGGCCAGAAATAGAAATGAGGTCACGAAAATAGGGATGAACCTTGTTTTTGTTTCTCCTCAACTCGTCACGCAGGGTTTCAGCAGTTTGTCGTTCAACATATTCGCCAATGTACCAGGTAAGATCTTGCGTCCGTCGTTCATCCAAACGATCAATCAAAGAGGCTGCGCCCGGGCCATCTTGAGTTTTTGATGCAATGGCGTAAGAAAAATCAATATCCCGCAATTTTTCCAGAAGCCGAACCAAATCACCCCCCTTCACCACCGACGTGGGCCTGCGGCAGTAAAAATACAGACAATCGCGCACAGACGAATATCGGCGGCAGTGCGGAAAGATTAAGCTATTGCGCAAAAGATCTTCGGTAACGGAAAGACCGATGTCGATATCAGCATGATCCGGCACGCGGTTCCATAAAGAGCGCGCGTAAATTTTATTCCACACAACATGACGCAAACTGTCGTTGATCAGAGCACGATTGGCCGCATCACCGTCTAACGGGCCTTCACGCGTTACGGCGTTAAAACGGATTGGGCGGCCGTCTGGGTGCAATTCTACAGCCTGACATTCGACAATTTCAGCACCAGTCGTCATTGCCTCTTCAAACATCACGTCCGCGAAATGGGGGTGGATGTAATCGTCACTGTCGACATGCGCCAAATAGAGCCCAAGCGCCAGTTGCGATCCGGTGGACCTGGCCTGATAAAGACCGCGATTTTCTGCGTGGCGCACCAATCGAAATCGACCATCACGCCCCACTGCCGCTGCAACCGCCCCCACCACATCACCGGGTGAGCCGTCATCAACCACGATGCAGTCAAACTCCTGCAGAGTTTGGTTTTGAATGCTCCGCAAGCAACGGCCCAATAACGCTTCTGTGCCGAAAACCGGCACTATAAAGCTGATCTTTGGCCGCTGATCCAATTGCCAAGTTGCAACTTTTTGCCAATAATCTTCCCACCCAGACAGACACTGCGCGAAAGACGGCGAAACCGACCGCTGCGTTGACGTTAGTCGACCATTTCGATCAACTTCGGCGATGATATCCAACCATGTCTGGCGGATGTGTTGCAGGGAAAACTTCTCTGCAACAAAGGCCCGCGCCGCCTGCCCCATTTTGGCTGCGCGCACTGGGTTGGTCAAAAGCTGTACCAAACGGTCAGCAAAAGCATCTGTATTGCCAAAAGGCACCAAAAAGCCTGTCTCACCCTCAAGGATCTGATCGCGCAATCCGGGCAGATCAAAGGCAACCTGTGGCACGGCATGCATCGCCGCCTCTAGCAAGACCATGGGCTGACCTACTATGTCAGAGGTCAATGCAAAGGCCGTGGCTTTTTGGTAATAATCCGACACCCGCTGGCTCCGCCCGGGACAGGTGATGTGACCGGCTCGCAGCCCATAGGTCTGCCGCAGCCACTGGTCCTCTTGCCAATCATAGTCGCCCAAGATCGTCGCGCGCGCGTTGGCAACCTGATGCTGCACCTTGCCGAGGCTGTCATAAAGCAAGTCCAACCGTTTAGCACGCTTGCGAAAATGCGAGATGTTCAGAACCATAGGCTCTGTCGGGCGACTTTGCGGCCAAGCGGCCGCAGGCAAGGGGTTGGGCACCCTGCGCAGATTGTCCAAATGCCCACCAAAAGCCGCCAGCGCGTCTTTCGTTAGCACCGTAACGCCGGCAAAGCGGCGATAGAAGGCGTAGCGTTCACTAAACCAGTCCTGATAGCCAACTTTGCGGTCGCGGGCCCATTGAAAGAGCGGATAGTGAAAGTCGTTGTGTTCTGTCAGGATGATTTTCACGCCTTCATCCGCCAGGTCCGCCATCAGGCGGACATGGTCTTTGTCCCAATGGTAATGGTCAAAGACCAAATCTATCCGCAATTTTTTTATCGCGGCCCGTAAGTCTTGGGCGGTGAAGGGCACTTCATGCAGCGACACGCCAGTCAGTTCGGCGCGCCCTGTGCCGCCCGGTTGCACAAAGATGTGGGTTTCAAGATCAGCGCTTAGGGCTGTGGCCAAGGTTGCAACAACTCTCTCTGCCCCACCTATGGCGACTGATGGAATGATAAAGGCCACCCTGCGGATCACGGTTGAAATCACCTTAAAGAATGACGGTTGAAATATATCCTAAAGTTGTAACTTAAAGATGTGCATCCCTAAGATCAACCACAATAGCGCTGTCCCTGCGAAAATTCCACCGAATGCAGCGCTGCTTGCCACGGGGCAAGCCTATGATTGGCTACCTTACATCCAAGCCTAAACATGCACCAAAGCGGCGCACAGGGCCCCCGTTCCGGCTTTTGGATCGCGCCTTAAGTACCTGATACCCCGCACGCCAAGCGCTTCAACATCACGCGGGTCCGTCTTGTCTCCACCTCCATTGCAGAGAAAGAGGTAGCGCGATCCCTCCGATGTTCAGGCAAACAAAACCGCGTCACGCGCACGTTGGGGGCCGTCTGACACTCTCTCATCCCAGTTTCATAATGCCAAAGCGACTGGCCTTCGCGCTATGCCGTCACCCGCATCGACATTCCGCCGTCAACCGTCAGAACTTCCCCTGTGATGAACTCGTTGCAAATCATCGACATTGCGCCTTCGGCAACGTCAGACGGGCTGCCTTCACGGCGCAGAGGGATACGATTGGCGATGTTGTGATCTCTTGCAGCATCAGTCATCTGGGCGTGAAAGCGGGTGCGGATGATGCCGGGGGCTACGACATTCACGCGGATGCCGGCGGCGGCATTGTCGAAGGCGAGGGCCTTGGCCAAGGGGATCAAAGCGCCTTTGACCGTCTGGTAGGCCACCGAGTTCGGACAACCGCGCAGACCCGCGACGGACGAGATCAACAAGACGGCCCCGCCCCTCTTGGCAAGCCATGGATGCGCTGCCCGGAAGAGGTGAAAGACCGGATGGACGTGCAGCGCGAAGGCGTCCATCCAACTGTCGGCTGTAAGGGTTAACACGCTGCCCGGCACCGGGCCCCCTGCGGAATGGATGAGAATGTCCAGACGGCCAAAGGCATTTGCGGCATCCTGAACCAGTGAGGTCGCCTCTGCAGGTTTGGAAACGTCGCACAAAGCGATTTTAACCCGGTCTTTTCCAAAGGTGGACTGCAACTGCTCAGCCTCGTCGGTGGAGGCGCGACCGTTCACCACAACCTTGGCACCGGCGGTTAGAAGATGCCTTGCGATCTCTAGCCCGATCCCCCGCGTGCCGCCGGTGATTACAGCGAGTTTGTCTGAAACATCGTACACAGTCGTTCCCTTTCTGCTTTTGGCCTAAGCCATATCTGGGCGTGGTCCTGCGCCCTTTAGGAACAGCTGACCACGCATGCGTTTCATTTGCCCGGATTACTGCCCGCATCCAGGATCAAGCCGCAAGCCGTTTATCCAGCCCGCGCGGCTGAACCTGCGCCTTCTCGCGGGTGGGCCGGATATTTTGCGGCCCAGGGGGCTGCCCGTTCAACCTCGGCCGCAAGCGCAATGATCAGCGCCTCGCCATAAGGTTGGCCTACAAATTGCACCCCGATGGGCAGGCCCGAAGACGACCAGCCCATGGGCAAAGACAGGGCGGGTTGGCCAGAGATGTTGAACGGATAGGTAAAGGGGATATAGGCCAAATCGTCATCAGACGCGCGTTCGGTCACAGCAAGGAACGTATCCAGTTGCGGCGGAATCAGGGCCACTGTCGGCAGAATGATGCAGTCCCAATCCGCCATCCGGCTGATGATATCGCGGCCTCTGCCAAAGAGTTCTTCTGTTGCCTTGATGTAATCGACAGCCGACCACCTTTTGCCGCGCTCGGCGCACCACGCCGAAAAGGGGTCGCTGAACTCTGCCGGATCGCCAAGGTCGTTCGCAGCGCTTTCAGAATGACACATGACGCGAAAGATCGCGCCAAGCCCGGTCAAATCGACCTTTGCTTCGCCCACGGTATGGCCCATCGATTGCAACAAGGCACCCGTCTGTTCCACCGCAGCCACCACTTCGGGGTCGATCCATTGGTCGCTGGTCACCAGCATGCCGATGCGCAGCCTTGGCGGATCAACCCGTGTTGACGCCAAGAACGACTGGGCGGGCGGTGGGGCGTAATAGGTGTCTCCGGCCTCGTATCCGGCCATGACATCCAGCATCAGCGCAGCATCGGCAACCGTGCGGGCAATTGGACCATGGGTGATCAGCCCACCGCGCGGGTTGAAGTAAGGCGCGCTGGAAACGCGCCCTCGCGAGGGTTTGATACCGACAACGCCGCAACAACTTGCGGGTACGCGGATCGAGCCGCCGCCGTCCGAACCTTCTGCAAGCGGCGTCATGCAAGCTGCAACTGCAGCGGCTGAGCCACCGCTGGAACCGCCTGCAATCTTGTCAAAGTCCCATGGGTTGCGGGTGGACGGAAAGAGGCCAAAGGCCGTTGTCGCCCTGTTGCCAAACTCTGGCGTGTTCGTCTTGCCAAGCGGGATGCCCCCCGCCTCGCGCAAGCGGCGCGCCACGGCAGCGTCAAGCGTTGGCACGTTGTTTTTGCGCATCCGCGAACCATAAGTGGTCAGCATGCCTGCCGTGTCTGTCAGGTCTTTGAGCGCATAGGGCACACCGGCCAAGGGCAAGTCTTCACCAGCGTCAATGCGGCGCTGCGCCGCCTCTGCCGCGGCCAGCGTGAAGGCATGATCTACAGTGACAAAGGCGCCGATATCGCTGTCAGCCGTAGCGATTCGGGCGAGATAGGCCTTGGCCAACTCTGGCGCAGACACCTCGCGCTTACGGACTTTTTCTCGCAACTCCAGCGCAGACATCCGAAAAATTTCGTCCAGTTCTTCGTTCATTTCATGCCCCCCAGTTGGCCTCAATCCATGCGGTTTTTTCTTTTCGTGGTCGTGTCTTCGCCGGGTGAATAGTTGAAAGTCTTGTGCTGTCACGCCTCGGGATCAACGACCATTGACAAAAAAACATCATCGTGCTGTACATATTGTACTACAAGTTTTCCGCTTCGTATAGAGGCCTGGTCAACGCGAAAAGCGACGCAATACCTCGGCAGGGCATCACTGATGCGGTTGAACCCTTGATCTGTCCAAACTTCGTAATCAACTAAGAGGAGATAGGAATGTTTATGAAAAAACTGGGTGTCCGCCTGGTGATGAGCGCCGCTTTCGCAACTCTTGCCGCACCGGCTTTTGCGCAGGGCCCGACGATTTGCATGGTTCACAACAATGCAGACCACCCCTCCATCACGGCGGTGGCAAAAGGAATGACGGATGAGGCGGCGAACTTCGGCGCTGAAATCACCTTCCTTGACCCGGCCTTTGACCCCGTAAAGCAAGTCGCAATGATCGAGGACTGCATTTCGCGTCAGGCAAATGTCATCGTGGTCAATGCGGTTGATCCGGCCGCCGTTGTCCCCGCCATCAAAAAGGCGAAAGAGGCAGGCATTCAGGTGATCATGCAAAACGCTGACACGACTCCTGAAGGTAAAGCCTTTACCGAGGCATTTATCGGCAGCCAGTCGTTCGATCAGGGCTATGCGGTGGGCGAGATGATCGTGAAGGCGCTGAATGGCACCGGCATGGTTGCTGTCATCACCGGCAAGACCGGCCAGACCGATTCGGTCAACCGCACAGCCGGCATGGAAGCCGCCTTCAAGGATGCAAATGCCACGATTGAACTGATCGCGGTGCAGCCTGCTGACTGGAGCAAAGACAAAGCGATGACCGTCATGCAAGACGTGCTGACGCGGTTCCCGCATATCGACGCCGTCTTCGGCCATGACGACCCAATGGCTTTGGGCGCGCTGGAAGCCATCAAGGCCCAAGGCCGTGAAGCTGAAATCAAGGTGTTTGGCGTCAATGGTAACAAGGAAGCCTGTGCTGCCATCAAGAGTGGCGAAATGTATGGCACCGCCCTGCAGTTGAGCTATCTTGTCGGCGTTTACACCGTGCGCGCGGCCTATGACCTTAACCAGGGCCGGCTGATCTCGAAAACCATTCTTGCACCGACAGCTCCGGTCACACCTGAAACGGTTGGCCAGTGGGAAGGCCAGTGCTGGTAAGTTGACCCAATAACAGGATCCGACAGGTAGGTCATGAACAGTCAAGAAGTCGACCCTTCCCGCCGACCCGAAGGTCCGTCCAACAAGGTGTCTCCCGCAAAAAGCGGGGGGCGCCGTCGTCACTGGTCTGAACCGCTGCGCAACCACACGGCCTTGGTGCTGTTGATTGTCTTGGTGATTGCCGGTGGCATGCTGTCAGACGTATTTTTGACCCCGCGCAATCTTTTGAATATCCTGTGGGCGGTATCGCTATTGGGCATTGTATCGCTGGGCCAGACGGTTCTGCTGCTGACGGCGCGGTTCGATATGTCGGTTGCCGGTGTGGTTGGCCTTGCGGGCATCGTGACCGTGTTAGCGCAGATCAACGGATTTGGTCTTTTCGCCTCGATCGGCTTCGGCCTTGGGTCTGGCGTTCTGGTTGGCCTGTGCAACGGGGTTCTGGTTCTGGCAACGGGGGCAAACCCTTTCCTCGTGACGCTGGCGGTAAACCTTCTCGTCTATTCCCTTGCCCTCTCGCTGACCCAGTCCAAGACGCTTTACGCGACGATTCCAGAGTTCAACCTGCTCGGTCGCGGCCAGTTGTTCGGCTTCTTGCATTACTCGGTCATTGTGTTCCTTGCTTTGGCGGCCGGGCTGCAATTCGTGCTGCGCCGGACAATTCCGGGCCGGACGATTTATGTCGCAGGGCTGAACGAAGTAGCTGGTCGCTTGTCAGGGTTGCGCCTTCAGATCACCAAACTGTCTGCCTTTGTTCTGTGCAGTGGGTTGGCGGCCTTGACCGGTATCATCATGACCTCGCGTCTCAACAGCACCGTTGCCAGTTCGGGCTTTGGCATGGAGTTCGATTCCATCATTGCCGCCGTCTTGGGCGGTACCAGTCTCTTTGGCGGCCGCGGCGGCACGCTGCGCACGATCGTAGGGGTGGTTGTGTTGGGTGTGATCAACAACCTGCTCGTTTTGCTGAACGTGCCCTCCGAGGCGCAGCAGATCGCGAAGGGATTGGTTTTCTTGGCTGTGGTCTTGGCCGACAGCGCTCTGAGGCGGAGTTGAGCGGATGAAAAGACTTTTGGGACTATTGGAAAATCACAGCGCGGCCCTTTTGGTCTTTGGGCTGGTGATTGCCTTCGGCTCGACGGCACCGGCGACCTTTCCGACCGGCTCCAACTTTGAAAACATCGCGCGACAAATCTCGCTGGATGCGCCGATGGTCTTTGGCCAAATGGTCGTTCTGATCGCAGGCGGCATTGATATATCAGTGGGTTCGACCATGGCCATGGCCGCATCCCTTGCCATAGGGTTGCAGCCCTTCGGCACGCCAGTGGCAGTTCTTGGGGCGCTGGGATTTGGTCTGGCGGTTGGGGCCCTGAACGGCCTGTTGGTCACAAAAGGCAAAATCGTTGCCTTTGTTGCCACGCTCGGCACCATGAGTTTGGTGCGCGGGTTGCTTTTAACCTATACGGGGCAGGCTTCGCTGGTGGGAATAGATCCGGCTTTTACCTTTTGGGGGGATGGTCAGATCGGGCCGGTTCCGGTTTCGTTTCTGGTCGTGCTTGCGATCTTGCTCGCTCTTTACGCCCTGCTCGGCCATTTGCGGCAGGGGCGCAATCTTTACGCCATTGGGGGCAACCAGGACGCCGCCTTCCTTGGTGGGGTTTCGGTGAACAAAGGGCTGATGATGGCTTTCATGCTCAGCGGGCTGATGGCGGCCGTCTCGGGTGTTCTTGTCGCCTCGCGCTTGAACTCGGCCTCGGTGCAACTGGGGTCTGATGCGCCGCTGATGTCGATTTCGGCAGCGCTGATCGGCGGTGCCAGCCTGTTTGGCGGCAAAGGCAGCATCATCGCGGCCTTTTTCGGGGTGCTGGCCCTGGGCATTCTGAACAACGGCATGAACTTGCTGGGCGTCCCCACCTACACCCAGATCGCGGTGCGTGCCCTAATCTTGATCGCCATTGTCGTGATAGATGCGCTGGCAACACGGCTGCGCCGCGCCGAGTTGGACAGTGCGCGCATCGTCGAATGACCCCGCCCTCAAGGACCATAGGCCCAAAATGACCAAGATCATCCGCATCGCCACCACCTCGCTTGCCACGCTAGAGGATTTTGCGCCACCCTATAACCTAAGCCATCCCGACCCCAAGGCCACGTTCGCGCGCGGCTTGGCGCTGATCGATGCCGCCGCAGCCACCGGGGCGCATCTGGTCTGCTTGCCTGAGACCTTCATGGCCGCAGGCCTTCCCGCATCACGCATCCCTGATCTCGCCGAGCCCCTTGACGGCCCTTCATTTCAGGCACTGGCCGAAAGGGCACGGCGGCATAAGATACATGTCGTGGCTGGCATGTTCGTGCAAATCGGCACCCATGTCGAGAACCACGCCATCTTGATAAATGCGGCGGGGGAACTGGTTGGGTCTTACTCTAAGAAACACCCGACCGAAGGCGAGATCAATGGCGGCATCACTCCGGGTAACCGCGCATCGGTATTTCAAACTGATATTGGCCGGATCGGGCTGGCCATCTGCTTTGATCTGAACTGGGCCGATCTGTGGCAAGATATGGCGGACCAAGGGGCAGAGATCGTCTGCTGGATTTCCGCCTATGAAGGTGGTTTTCCGCTGCAGGCCTATGCTTGGTTGCACAAATTGACGGTGGTCAGTTCGGTGCAATCCTATCAGGGCAAGATCATCGACCGCACCGGCCGCATCCTTGCCGAAACCAGCCGCTGGGGCCGCATGATCACTTGGGACATTGACCTGAACAAGGGCTGGTTTCACACCGATGGTCAGGGCGAAAAGATCGTCGCGGTGCAAACCCGCTACGGCAGCCGGGTGCGGGTCGAAACCTTTGGCCAAGAGCACATGTTTTCCATTGAAAGCTGCGATCCTGTCTTGGAAATGGCCGATATCGTCGCAGAGATGCACCTTGTCACCTATGAAACCTATATCGCGCGCTGCACGGCGGCCCAAAGCGATGGCCGCGCAAATCCCCCCGTCATTGCTTCGCGAAATGTAAACCCATGACCGCGCCAACGCTACAATTGATCGGAATTTCGAAGGGCTTTCCGGGCGTTCAGGCGCTGAGCGATGTTCAGTTTGACCTGAAGGCCGGGGAAATTCATGCGCTGATGGGTGAAAACGGCGCCGGCAAGTCGACGCTGATCAAGATCCTCTGCGGGGCCCAGCCCCCCGACAGCGGCCAGATCCTGATGGACGGCGCGGCGGTAAGCATTGACAGTCCGGTTGTGGCGGGCGAGTTGGGCATCAGCCCCGTGCATCAGGAACTGTCGCTGGAACCCTATCTCAGCATCGCCGAGAATATCTTTCTGGGGCGTCAACCCGTCAACCGTCTTGGCTTGATTAACCGCCGCCAAATGCTAGCCGCCGCGCGCAACGTGCTGGACGAGTTGGGCGTAGACCTTGATCCCAGCGCCATTGTCGGGCGTTTGTCGATTGCAGAGCGTCAGGTTGTGGCCATCGCCAGGGCCGTTTCCACCCGCGCCCGCTTTATGATTTTTGACGAACCGACATCCTCGCTGACACGGCGCGAATCGGATCTTTTGCTGCAAATGATCCGCCGTCTGCGCGATCAGGGTGTGGGCATCATCTATATCTCGCACCGGATGGAAGAGATCTTTGAACTGTGCGACCGCGTCACGGTGCTGCGTGACGGCAAATTTGTGGCCACGCGGGATGTCGCCAGCATCACGCTGGACGACCTGGTTCGCATGATTGTCGGCCGCAGCATCGCGGCAGCGGCGCCCAGGCGGCAGACAAAGACCGGGGACGTCGTGCTAGAGGTTCGTGGCCTGTCCAAGCGCGGGCTGCTCAAGGATATCAGCTTCGATCTGCACCGAGGCGAGATCCTTGGCCTGTCTGGGCTGGTCGGCGCAGGCCGCACCGAACTGGCCCGCGCCCTTTTTGGTGATCTTGTCCCCGAAAGGGGTGAGATCCGTATCAACGGCGAAAAGGTCGACATCCGCACACCCCGTCAAGCGATTGCAGCAGGCATCGGTCTGGTGCCCGAGGACCGCAAGGAAGAGGGCCTTGTCTTGGCCCAATCCGTGATGGCCAATATCGGCATGCCGCAACTGAACCTCTTTTCCCGCCTCGGCGTGATCTCCGCCCGCCGAGAGCGGAACCTGGCCGAGCGTTATGTGCAAGATCTGGCCATCCGCACCCCAAGCGTAAACCAAAACGCCATGTATCTGAGCGGTGGCAACCAGCAGCGCGTGGTGATTGCCAAGTGGCTGGCCACCAAGCCCAAGATCCTGATTGTAGACGAGCCGACCCGCGGTGTCGACATCGGGGCCAAGGCGGAATTGCACGCGCTTTTGCGCGACCTTGCAGCGGACGGCATGGCGATCTTGATGATCTCCTCTGACATGCCCGAGGTTCTGGCCGTCAGTGACCGCATTCTTGTCATGCATCAAGGCCGGTTGGCAGGCGAGGTGTCGGCCGAAAATGCCAGCCAAGAAGCCGTCATGAGCTTTGCCATGGGCTTGGGCGCGCGTGCCTGAAGGCCCGCTTGTGGGAGGCCCTGTTTTGCCCTAGATCGGGGTCATTGAAATCTGGACAATGCTCCTCGCCGAAAAACCAAAATCGCGCAAACGGATAAAGGAACGGACGTGAAGCTGAGCCAGATTGCCGATTTCCAACCGATGATCCGCAAAACCCATCTGCAACTGGGCGACCAGCTTGGCCTTGCGATTTTGCGTGGCGATTTCAAAGAGGGTGAACTGCTGCCCTCCGAAGCCAAGCTTTGCGAAACTCTGGGCGTCAGTCGCACCTCCATGCGCGAGGCGATGCGCGGCCTTGTGGCAAAGGGTATCTTGGAATCGAAGTCAAAAGTCGGAACCAGGGTCCGCAAGGCCGAGAATTGGAACCATCTGGATGTTGACGTCCTGCGGTGGCAGGTCGCTGTTGCCGATAGCGAAATCTATCTGCGCAAGATGTTTCAGTTGCGATATGCGACCGAGCCTGCCGCAGCCGCTATTTCGGCGCAATACGCGAGCCCTGAAGATCATGCCACAATCGGCGATGCTTTTGACGCCATGCAGACAGCCGGCAAAGACCTTGAGAAATGGATTGAGGCCGACCTGCGGTTCCACAAGGCCATCTACCTCGCAACCCACAATGAATTCTTTTGGTCGATCGGACAGCTTTTCAACATAGCACTGAAAGAGATGTTCAAGATCACGGCCAGCGGCGCGCATAGGCCCCGCGCCTTGGCCGAACACCGCGCGCTGATGGAAGCCATTTTTGCCGGCAAGTCTGAGGTGGCGCGCGAACTTTCGCTGAAAATGGTCAGCAATGCCACGGATGACGTGCTCTCGGTGCGTCGTAACACTTCACCAAAACTGCAAAGGGAACCAACATGAGCGATTGCCCCTACTGCGCCAATTCAACCCATCAGGTCATCTGGAACGATGGCGTCACACGGGTGATGTACATTGATGACGCGCCCTTTGTTGGCTGGTGCCGGGTGATCTGGCACGCCCATGCGCTGGAATTGACCGACCTCAACGATGCCGAGCGGGGCCGTCTGATGCGCACCGTCTATGCGGTGGAAACGGGCCTGCGCAAATTGCTTTCGCCGGTCAAAATCAACCTCGCCAGCATGGGAACCGCAATGCCGCATGTGCATTGGCACATCGTCCCGCGCTTTGCAGACGACACGCATTTCCCCGATCCGGTCTGGTCCACAGCCAAGCGCCCCGCGTCAGGCAGAACCGTGCCTGCAGATTTCGTAACCGCGATGCAAACCCATCTGGCGGCGACACTCGGCGCGTCACAGGCCATGGCTTAGTCTGAAGGATCTTCGGTCGAAGGGTGGCTTGGCCTGCTAGGGCGGCGTCATGTGCAGCTTTGATGCGAAACCGCCTGAGAGGCAGACACGTTGAGGCAAGCTCCATGCCGAGTTTAAAGGGAATCCGGCTTTACAAGACCAAGGGCCTTCTCTAGCTTTCATCCCTGCGCGCCAGATGCAAAGAATGGCATATGCGGGCACGATCCAATTGGGAGGATGCTATGAAACTGAACGTGACGCTAAACCGCGTGATCGCGGGTTCTGCCCTTGCCCTGTCGTTGATGGCCACCACGGCCATGGCGGCTGACCCGACCGAAAAGTGGTGCTCTGGCGTGACCATCGCCGCATTTCCGGGTGGTCCTCAGGGCGGTGTGTTCGCCAACAACGTCTATAACGGCTTTCGTCAGGCCGAGATGGATCTTGGCGCAACTGTGACCTACTACTTCTCGGATTGGGATCCGAACAAGATGCTGCAACAGATCCAGCAGGCTGTTGCGACCCAGGTTGACGGCATTGCCACCTATGGTTTTGCCGGCGAACCCGCCACTGGCCCGATCGTTGACCAAGCCTTTGCGCAGGGCACGATCTTTACCAGCTTGAACACCTCGCTGCCTGACAGCCAGGCGAAATATGCCTCGAATGGCTTTGGCTATGTCGGCGCGCCGAACTATGCGGCGGGCTTTGCTTTGGGGGCTGAAGCCGCCAAGCGCGCCAATCTGCAAGCAGGCGAAGAGGTCTTTGTCTGGGGCCTGCAAGGTCAAGGCGGCGACCGTGGTCAACGCACCGTGGGCGTAATTGACGCCTTCACCAAAGCCGGTGCCAAGGTGATCTATCAAGAGATTGATGCCGCCACCAACGCTGATCCGAACGCCGGTACGGCGACCTTCGTCGGCGTCATGGGTGCAAATCCGGGCGTCAAGATTGTCGTCACCGACCATGGCGGTCTGACCTCGAACGTGGGCGTTTATGCACAAGCCGCCGGTTTGACTGCGGGTCAGGTCTATTTCGCAGGCTTTGACATGTCGCCCAACACCGCCCAAGCGGTGAAAGACGGCTTCCAGAACCTCGTGATCGATCAGCAGCCCTTCTTGCAAGGCTACCTGCCGATCTTGAATATCTGCCTGACCAAGAAGTTCGGCTTCTCGGGCCTTGATATCAACACGGCTGGCGCTTTTGTGGATGCCACCAACGTGGATGCCGTGGCCCCCTTGGCCGCTGTCGAAATCCGCTAATCTTTAGGGGCCCGTCACCACGGGCCCCTTTCTCTTTTATACAGGTGTCCTGATGGCTGAAGCTTCACCCCGTCCCGGGGAGACGCCGGTTATTGAACTGCGCAACGTCTCCAAGACTTTTGGCGAGGTCCGCTCGCTGTCTGACATCAACTTTGCGGTTTATCCCGGCGAGATTGTGGGCCTTTTGGGCGACAACGGCGCTGGCAAATCAACGCTGGTCAAAACCGTGATGGGCTTTCACAAGCCAGATGTCGGGGGCGATGTGTTCTTTAAGGGCGAAAAGATCGACGATTGGTCTGTCGCCCGTGCGCGCGGCTTGGGGATCGAAACAGTTTATCAAGAACGTGCGCTGTGCGAAAAGCAGCCGATCTGGCGCAATATGTTCATGGGGCGCGAACCGCGCACCGCTTGGGGCCTGCTGGACGTCAAAAAGATGCGCGAGGAATCGGCGCGTTTGATGTCGGAACACATGGGATTCACCTCGGCGGCTGTGCACCCTGACAATGTTGTCACCACCATGTCGGGGGGTGAAAAGCAGGGCGTGGCCATCACCCGGGCTTTGTATTTTGATGCGCAACTGGTGATTTTGGATGAGCCCACCATGGGCCTATCGCTGACCGAAACCAAAAAGACGCTGGAATTCGTCAGCAATATCAAAAAGGCCGGCAAGTCGGCCATCTTCATCGATCACAACATCTTCCACGTCTATCCGGTGGTTGACAGGCTTTATGTACTGGATCGGGGCAAGGTCGCCGGGGTCTATGACAAAAGCGAGATTTCGATGGAAGATTTGATTGACCGCCTGTACCGGGTCGCTCGGACCGGCACGTTGGAGTAAGACCATGTCGGACGCAAAACCCAAAAACAACCGCGTGGCCCCGCCGTCTTTCCTGCGCCGCTACGGATCGCAACTGGGCATCATCGGCGTGGGGCTGGTGATGTGGCTGGGCTTTGTGATCGCAGCTCCCACGGTGTTTACGAACACCTTTATCTATGTGGCCTTCGCCCAAACCACCCCGCAATTCGGCATCATCGCGCTGGCACTGACCTTTGTGGTCATCACCGGCGAGATTGACCTGTCTTTTCCCTCGATCATGGCCTTGGGGACGGCGATTTTCTGTATCGGTGTGACGCATGGGTTGGTTTGGCCCGTGGCATTGGTGCTGGGCTTGGCCACGGGGGCGGCTTGCGGGTGGGTCAACGGGTTTTTGGTGTCTTGGCTGAATATCCCCTCGCTTGTGATCACCATCGGCACCTCGTTCCTGTTTCGCGGGCTGGAACTGGTGATCATGAACGGCACTGGCGTGCCCTTGACGGCAGATATGTACCCCGGCCTGCACGCCCTTTTGCGCGAAAGCTATTTTGGCGTGCCCGTGCAAACGCTGTGGATGCTGGCGTTGCTGGGGCTGACATGGCTATTGTTGAACCGCACTCGCTTTGGTGCGCACGTGTTTTTGGTGGGCGATAATCCCACCTCAGCCCGCCTGATGGGGATTGATGCGGTCAGCGTCAAGACCCGCGCCTTCATGCTGACAGGGGTGATCGGGGTTTTTGCCGGGCTGATGACCTCGGTTTACGGCTATTACTTCTGGCCCACCACGGGCGACGGGTTCTTGTTGAACACCATCGCCTCGGTCTTCTTGGGCGGCACCTCGGTCTTTGGGGGCACGGGGTCGGTGATCGGGTCGTTTGTGGCGTCTTACATTATCGGGGCGATCAATGCTGGCATCGTCTCAGCCGGCATTAATGCGTTTTACACGCAGCTGTGCTTTGGTTTGGTGATCGTTATTTCGGTGGTTTTGCAGACGATCATCGACCGCAAGATCCGCCGCCAGTCGATCACGGGGCGGTAAGGTGAAGATCACCCGCATCAGCACCACGGTCGTCAACGCAAGAATGCGCAATTGGGTGTTTGTGCGGGTGGATACCGATGTGCCGGGCCTATTCGGTCTTGGCGAGGCCACGCTAGAGTTTCAGACCCGCGGCGTGGTCGGCGCGGTTGAGGATCTGTCGCTGCTGATCATCGGCCAAGACCCGCGCAACATTGAACACCTCTGGCAGATTATGTTCCGCCATCCGTTCTTCAAGGGCGGGATCGTCACCATGTCGGCCCTGTCAGGCATTGACCAAGCGCTGCATGATCTAAAGGCCAAAGATCTGGGCATTCCGCTTTGGCAGCTTTTGGGCGGGCAATGCCGCAGCCGGCTGCGGATGTATGACCATCTGGGCGGGGGCGATAGCAACTCGGTCTATGATTCTGCGCAGGTGGACTCCTTCGCTGAAAAGGCCGCACGGTCCAAGGCCGATGGATTCTCGGCGGTGAAAATCCTTGCTGTGGGCAAAACCGCCCCGCTGGATGGGTTGAATGCGCTCAATCAAGCCGATGCCCTGATGGCCGCCGCCCGCGAAGGCGCGGGTCCGGATATGGACATTATGGTAGACCTGCATGGCCGCACCACCGCTGCGATGGCCATCCAATACTGCGATGTTCTGGCCCCCTATCGCCCGTGGTTCATCGAAGAACCCTGCCAGCCCGAAGACCACGAAGGCACCGCCCGCGTCGCCCGCGCCACGCATATCCCCATCGCCGCCGGTGAGCGCCTGTGTCATCGGCGCGAGTTTTTGCCCCTGCTGCAATCGGGCGCCATCGCCATCGCCCAGCCCGATGTCTGCCACGCAGGCGGCCTGACCGAGGTGCGCCGCATCGCGGCCCTTTGCGACACGTTCGGCGTCTCAATGGCCCCGCACAACCCGCTGGGGCCGATTGCCACCATGGTCAACATCCACCTTGGCTTTGCCACCCCCAACTTCCTGATCCAAGAGGTGATGCGCTCTGACGTGCCATGGCGTGATGCGATTGTGTCTGGGGTAACCCCGATCATCGGCGGGTATGTCGAACCCTCGCAATCCCCGGGCATCGGGATCGAGATCAACTTTGAAGAAGCCGCCAAGCACCCCTACAAAGATGTCAACCCCATCCAATGGTACCATCATGACGGCGCAGTGGCGGATTGGTGATGGGCCGCCTAGCAGGGCATCATGTGCTGGTCACAGGCGGCAGTCGCGGCATAGGTGCGGCGACCGTACAAAAAGCACTGGACGAGGGGGCCAAGGTCACCTCGTTAGACATCATCGCAGGGCCTGACCTTGGGGCTAAAGGGCTGTCGTTGGCGGCAGATGTGACCAGTGCCGCAGATATCGCGCGGGCGGTTGAACAGTCTGTAGCCCACTTCGGCCCCGTCAGCGGCCTTGTGAACAACGCTGGCAAGAATGCC
>CAXNKP010000004.1:0-22136 GCA_964202815.1 Stagnihabitans sp.
CCAAGGCTTGCACACGGGTGTCATAACCCTCGGGCAGTTTGGTGATCATGTCATGGGCGGCCGCTTTGCGCGCCGCCTCGACGACGGCGGCCCCGTCGGGGTTTTGCTGCAGGCGGGCAATGTTTTCAGCGATGGTGCCATCAAACAGCGTGATGCGCTGTGGCAGATAGCCGATATAGCTGCCCAATTGGTCAGGATCGTATTGATCCAGTGCCGCGCCATCCAGCCGCACCTTGCCGCCGGCGGGCTTCCAAGCGCCAATAAGAGCGCGGGCGAGGCTTGATTTGCCAGCCCCAGAAGGCCCGATCACACCCATGGCCTGCCCCGGTTCCAGCCGAAAGTTGATCATGCGCAAGACGGCTTGGCCTTCGCCGGGGGGCACGATGGTCAGGTTCTGCGCCTCAAGCAAGGCGCGGGGACGGGGCAGTTCGGTATGCGGCGGTTCGGGCTGCATACGGGTCAGCAGTTCTGACAGGCGGGCGCGCCCTTCTTGCGCGCGGGTGACCAGCGCCCATTGACCCACCACCACTTCAATCGGCTGCAATGCGCGGCCCAGCAGGATTGATCCGGTGATCATTGCGCCAGTCCCCATGACGTTGTTCAAAACCAAATAGGCCCCCACCCCCAACATGGCCGATTGCAGAAACTGGCGGAACACTTTGGAAATCGTCCCAAAGACCCCCCCGACATCCGCCGCCACGATGCTTTGTTCCAACCCCGCGCGGCGCGCCACTTGCCAGCGGTCAAATGCGGCATTGGTCATCCCTAGGGCCTGAACAACCTCGGCCTCTTGCTTGATGCCATCTGAAAGCTGTTCACCGCGCAGGGTTGATGCGCTGGCTTTTTGCAGCGGTGCTTTGGTCATCGCCTGGTTCAGCACCGTGACCACGATCAAGATCACCCCACCCGCGACAGACAACCAGCCCATCAGCGGATGGAACACAAAAATTGCGGCCACGAACATCGGAGCCCACGGAATATCGAACAACGCAATCAACACCGGAGAGGCCCAAAGCCTCTGCACTGCTTCAAGGTCGCGCTGGGCAGCCAGTGCGGTAGGGTCGCCGGGCGCAAGGGCCATGCGCTTCATGGCGGCGGCAAAGACCCTGCGATCCAGCTTGTGCTGCATCCGCGCACCGATCCGCGCCATGATCCGGCCTCGGGCATAATCCAGCACGCCCATCGCCAGATACAACACCGCCATCAGCGCCGTCAAAGCCCACAGCGTCGGGATCGACCGGCTTCCCAGCACGCGGTCATAGACCTGCAGCATGTACAGCGGGCCGGTCAGCATCAAAAGGTTGACGAAGATCGAAAAAAAGAAGGCGGCAAATAACAGACCGCGCAGGTCACGGCGCGTTGCGTCCAACTCGTCGCGACCACGCTTGAATTCGATCGGTGCCATCTCTCTAATCCTGTCTTAGTAGTAAGTTTGGGCGATAAATTACTTGGAATTGTGAGGCAAAGCGCTTGCCCGTTGTCTTGCCTTACGGCTCAACGTATGGCTTGAACTACAAAAGTAAGACACTTGCCAGCA
The DNA here is from genome assembly GCA_964202815.1 of Stagnihabitans sp. Taxonomy (GTDB): domain Bacteria; phylum Pseudomonadota; class Alphaproteobacteria; order Rhodobacterales; family Rhodobacteraceae; genus Stagnihabitans. The sequence goes on from CAXNKP010000004.1 coordinate 1,538, forward strand.
AATTTGGAACGAACTGTCGAAAATGATGATTTATGCACACCGCTATCACCTTAAACGGCAAATAGGCCCTATGTTCGCGGCGCTTGTGGCTGTGGCTCTGTCGGCCTGTGCGCCGGCTGTGGCGCCTCAGGGCATCTATGACCCGTTCGAGGCGCAAAACCGCGCCACCCATGACCTTAACTTGAAACTGGATACCTACATTGTGCGCCCCTTGGCCAACAAGGCGACGCGGATCCTGCCGGATCCGGTGGTGCAAGGTGTCAGCAATTTTGCGGGCAACCTCGAACTGCCCGGCATGGTGGCCAATAATTTGCTGCAGGCCAAGGTTGGCCCCGCCCTTCAAAATACGCTGCGGTTTGCCGTCAACTCTACCGTCGGGATCGGGGGGCTGTTTGACCCGGCCACCAAGATGGGCGCGATTGCCAAAGACACGGACTTTGGCGAAACCCTCAGCGTTTGGGGCGTGGGGGAAGGGGCCTATGTGGAACTGCCGTTCTACGGCCCGTCGACCCAGCGAGACGCGGTGGGGACCATCATGGATGTTGTCTTCGATCCGGCGCGTCTGTTCATTCCCAAGGAGAAGCGCTGGGTCAACACCTTTGCCCAGATTGCAGCCAGAATTGGGGATCGCGGGCGCTATTCCGAAACCATCGATTCGATCCTATATGATAGTGCAGACGGCTACGCCCAAGCGCGGCTGTTCTATCTTGAGAACCGCCGCCACAATCTCGGCCAAACAACCGCCGAATCGGAGTTTGAGGACCCCTATGCGCAGTAAAAGTGAAACCAACTCTATGAACCTGACCCGTCGGGCTTTTGGCGCGGGATTGGCGTCAGGCGCGGGTTTTCTGGCATTTGCCTTGCCAGTGCGTGCCCTGACGGTCGATCAAGCCCGCCAACTGGTGGACAAGTTGATCGTGGATATCAATGCCACCATCAACTCGGGCAAGTCCGACGAGGCGATGTTTGGCGACTTCGAGCAGATCTTTGTCACCTATGCCGACGTGGCCACAATCGCCAGATCCGCCCTTGGACCGCCGTCAAAGCAGGCCAGTGCTGAGCAAATGGCAGAGTTTACCAAGGCCTATCAGGGCTATATCAGCCGCAAATACGGGCGCCGCTTCCGCGAATTTATCGGTGGCAAGATCGAGGTGACGGACGCCCGGCCCTATAAAAGCTATTACGAGGTGATCTCGACCGCGACCCTGCAGGGCGAGGTGCCGTTTGATCTGCGCTGGTGGGTGGGCGACAAGTCGGGGCCAAACCTGTTTTTCAACATCATCATCGAAGGCGTCAACATGCTGGCGTCAGAGCGCACCGAGATTGGCGCTATATTAGACAAGAACGGCGGCGAGATCGAAAAGCTGATAGCGACGCTGAACGTTACTTGAACGTGCGCAACCACGTTGCGGCAGGCCGGGGCTTTCCCCGGCCTTTTCAGTGCTGCGTCAGTTCCCCGTGCCCAGCAATTGTTGCAAAACAGCCATGAACGGATCAGGGGGGTGTTGCTGGCCGTCGACGGGCGGCACCGGGGTCGGGGCGACATTGGGGCTTGGCGGTTGGCGAGGTGCTGGCACGATAACAGGCAGCGGCGTGATGGGTAGGCCCTCTTCTATGCGGGTCATCACCTCATGCCAGATTTCGGCAGGAATGCCGCCGCCTGTAACACCGGTCAGGGGCGTGTTGTCGTCATAGCCCATCCAGACCCCGGTGACGTAGTCGGCGGTAAAGCCTATGAACCAAGCATCGCGCGCCTCTGATGTTGTACCTGTTTTGCCCGCTACGGGACGATCGCCCAGTTGGGCGCGCTGGCCGGTGCCGTTTTGCACGACTTGGGTCATCATCCATGTCAGCTCTTTGGCGGCGGTATCCGAGATCACGCGGTCTCCCATGCCGCCAGACTGGCCAATCAGGGGCGTCTGGTCGCCCTTCAGGGACAGATCGCGCAATCCATAAGGCGCCACAGCCGACCCGCCGTTCAAGATGCCCGCATAGGCCCCCGTCATCTGCAGCAAAGTCGCCTCTGACGCACCCAGCGCCAAGGCAGGCCCGGCAGCAAGATCGCCCGCGACGCCAAACCCATGGGCCACGGTGCGCACCGCATCCAGCCCCACGGCCATGGCAATCTTGACGGCGGGAATGTTGCGGCTTTCTTGCATCGCCTGATAAATCGGGATCACGCCCTTGAATTCGTTGTCATAGTTGTTGGGTGTCCAAGGGCTGGAACCTGGAATCTGCAAGGTCAAAGGGCTGTCGTCGACATAATCCATCGGGCTCCACCCGATATTCAGCGCCGAGGCATAGACGAAGGGCTTAAAGCTTGACCCCGTCTGTCGCAGCGCTTGGGTTGCGCGGTTGAACGAACCCGCCTGCGGCAGATCGCGCCCGCCCACCATGGCGCGCACCGCCCCATCCGCGCTCATCACCACGATGGCAGCTTGCGCGTTGGAGCCGTCTTTTAGCTTCCGCGAAAATACGGCCGTCAGCGCCTCTTCGGCGGCCTTTTGCAGGCGCGGGTCTAGCGTGGTCTTGATGATGACATCTTCTGTCGTGGTATTGCCAAGATAGGCCGGCGTGCTTTCCATCACCCAATCGGCAAAGGCCCCGCCTGCATTGCGGGCGGCGGCTTGGGAAAGCTCTGCCGGATGGGCTAGGGCGTCATCGGCGTCAGCTTGCGTCAAAAAGCCCTGTTCCAGCATCAACCCGATGATCACAGCCGCGCGGTCGCGCGCGCGCTGAAGGTTGTTGGTGGGCGCATATTTTGACGGCGCTTTCAAAAGTCCCGCCAGCATCGCCGATTCGGCGGGCGACAGATTGGCGGCGGATTTGCCGAAATAGCGCTGCGAGGCGGCTTCAAATCCGCGACTGCCCGCGCCGAGATAGGCACGGTTGAAGTAGATCGTCAGGATTTCATCCTTCGTATACTTGGCCTCCATCGCCAAGGCATAGGGCACCTCTTTGATCTTGCGCTTTAACCCGCCCGAGCGGCAGTCCTCTTCGTAAGCGCTTTCAGATTTCCATTGGGTCGGGTCATAGTCCGTGCCAAGGCACAAAAGCTTGGCCGTTTGCTGGGTGATGGTGGAACCGCCGTTGCCCTCAAAAGCCCCGCGTCCAGCCTGCAGGTTGATGGCCACGGCCGAGAGGATGCCGCGCGGGCTGATGCCGAAGTGCTGGTAAAAACGCTTGTCCTCAGTGGCGATCACCGCGTGCAGCAGGTTGGGAGAGACGGTTTGCGGCGTTACCTGCCCGCCGAAGGTTTCGCCGCGCCAGGCGAAAACTTGATTGTTGGTATCCAACATCGTCACCGACCCGCGCGCGCGCGCGTCGATCAAGGCCGAGACAGGCGGCAGTTGGACGTAAAAATACAAAACACCGCAGCCTAGGATCGTGCCGCCCAAGACCAAGGCACGCCAGAGGATACCCCAGAAAATCTGCCCCAAAAAATGGGCAAAGCTTGCCAAAATTCCGCGTTTGCGCGCGGGTCCTCGCCTTGGCATGCGGCGCCGGGTTGGCGGCTTGGCGGGGGGTTTGCCACGCTTGCCGGCAGGCCCGCCGTAGCGTCTGTCTGCCGTCAAAGCCCGACCTTTGGGTGTGGATGCCATCGTTAATCCTTGCCTATGCTGCCCCAGCATTGCCCGTTCGGGCTTGTTCGGCACAGCTTTACCCCGCCTTGACCCGAATGTGGAGCGGGTCTTCACCTTGGTCTGAAATCACATTTCGACTAATTTTTAATCAATAAAATCATTTAGCACATTTTTTATGCAATTTTACCGCCTATTTTTTCCTCAATACCTGCGTGCGCTTGTGCTGCATCGGCAAAAGTTGCGTTTGATAGTTGAATGGCGGACACGTCCGTATCTGAAAAGAGGTGCATTTTGAAACTTATTATTGCTGCCATCAAGCCGTTCAAACTTGAGGAGGTTCGAGAAGCGCTGACCACCATTGGCGTGCGTGGCATGATGGTCACCGAGATTAAGGGATTTGGTCTGCAATCAGGCCACACAGAAATTTATCGCGGCGCGGAGTACGAGGTGAACTTTGTGCCGAAAATGCGGATTGAGGTCGTCGTCGCCGATGGTCTGGCAGAGCAGGTGGTCAGCACAATCACCAAAACTGCCCGTACCGGCAAGATAGGTGATGGCAAGATTTTCGTGCTCGACGTGGCGGCAGCGGTCCGCGTGCGGACGGGCGAAACCAACGACGATGCGCTGTAAGCGTTTGGCCTAGGGGAATATAGTGATGCAAAATATGTCAAGAATTGCAAAGGCAGGGGCGCTGGTGTTGTCTTTGGCCACGGCTGCACCTGCTTGGGCGCAAACAGCCCTGATCAAGGCCCCCGATGCGGCGGCGCAGGCGGGGATGGTGAATAAGGGCGACACGACGTGGATGCTGGTATCCTCGGCTCTGGTGCTGTTGATGGCGATTCCGGCCTTGGGTCTGTTTTACGGCGGTCTTGTGCGCTCTAAGAATATGCTCAGCGTGTTGATGCAGACCTTTATGATTGTCTGTTTGGTGGCGGTCTTGTGGGTGACGTTTGGCTATTCTTTGGCCTTCACCTCGGGTTCGCCCTACATCGGTGGGTTGTCGAAGGCCTTCTTGTCAGGGGTGGGCGTATCGACATTTGCCGCGACCTTTTCGAACAACGTCTATATTCCGGAATATGCCTTCGTCATTTTCCAGATGACCTTCGCCTGCATCACACCCGCGCTGATCGTTGGGGCATTTGCCGAGCGGATCAAGTTCTGGCCGCTGATGCTGTTTTGTGGCCTGTGGGTGACAATCGTGTATTTCCCCTTGGCGCACATGGTCTGGTATTGGTCCGGACCGGACTTCTTGGCTGACACACCCACTGACATGGGCCTGATCTGGGGCTGGGGCGGATTGGATTTTGCCGGCGGCACAGTCGTGCATATCAACGCAGGCATCGCAGGCTTGGTGGGCTGCTTAGTGATTGGCAAGCGCGTAGGCTTTGGCAAAGAAAACATGGCTCCCCATTCACTGACCATGACGATGATTGGCGCCTCTATGCTGTGGGTTGGTTGGTTCGGCTTTAACGCGGGGTCGAACCTTGAGGCGAATGGCTATGCCGCCTTAGCCTTCATGAACACCTTTGTCGCCACGGCAGCAGCGGCTCTGTCTTGGACCTTGGTCGAGCAATTCCGCCATGGCCGCCCCTCACTTCTTGGGGCCATCTCGGGAGCTGTTGCGGGCTTGGTCGCGGTGACGCCTGCGGCGGGGTATGCCAGCCCGATGGGGGCTATTGTGCTGGGCCTGATCGTGTCGCCCGTATGCTACAGCTTTGTGTCTTTTGTGAAGGGCAAGTTCGGCTATGACGATAGCCTGGACGTGTTCGGCTTGCATTGTGTGGGCGGCATCGTCGGGGCCATTGGCACCGGGATTTTGGCCGACCCGTCCTTGGGTGGTCAGGGATTTATGGATTACACCGTTTTCCCAGCCGTAGCAGGCACCTTTGACATGGGCGTGCAAGTGATCACGCAGATCAAGGCGGTACTATTGACGCTGCTTTGGTCGGGCGGGGTGTCACTTGTGCTGTTCTGGGGCATCGACAAGATCTTCGGCCTGCGTCCGTCCACCGATGACGAACGTCAAGGCCTGGACCAAACCGCGCATGGCGAGAACGCCTACAACAGCTAAAGCCCCTCCCGTCCAAGGCGGCATCCTCCCCCTGCCTTGGATATGGAAAACGGCCCGTGCCCCTTGCGCACGGGCCGTTTTTTACGGCGTTTGAGGCAGGATCAGAAAAAACCGCGCGGGATCAGGTTGTGCTGATGCGCCTCGCGCGTGAGGTCTTCGCGAAAATCGGGATGGGCGATGGAAATCAGCAGTTGCGCCCGCTCGGCCACGCTGCGGCCTTTCAGGTTGACCATGCCGTATTCTGTCACCACATACATCATATCGCTGCGCGGGGTGGTGACGATGTTGCCCTTGGTCAGCGCGGTGACGATGCGGCTTTTGCGCTCGCCTTTCTTTTCATAAGTAGACGCCAAGCAGATAAAGCTTTTCCCGCCCTTTGACGCATAGGCCCCGCGCACGAACTGCGACTGCCCGCCCGTGCCCGAGATGTGGCGGTAGCCATCCGATTCGGACGCCGCTTGGCCCTGCAAATCCATTTGCGTCGTGTTGTTGATTGCCGCCACCTTGTCGTTTTGCATGATGATATGGGGCATGTTGGTGTAATCGACGGGGTGGAACTCGACCATCGGGTTGCGGTGGATAAAGTCGTACAGATATTGCGCCCCCAGCGAGAAGGTGCAGACCATCTTACCGGGGTTGATCTGCTTTTTGGCCCCCGTGATGCGTCCGGCGCGGTAAAGATCGACGATACCGTCGGTCATCATCTCGGTATGGATGCCCAGATCTTGCACGGCACTTTCCGCCAAAAGGCCGCAGACGGCATTGGGCATGCCACCAATGCCAATCTGTAAACAGGCCCCGTCTTCGATCTCGGCCGCGATCAGGCGGGCCACGGCGCGGTCGACGTCGGTGATCACGGGTTTGGGCAGTTCGGCCATCGGCTGGCTGTCACCGGCCAGAATGAAATCCACTTCCGAGATATGCACACCGGTGCCGTCACCCATGACATAGGGCAGGCCGGCGCATTCCTCGATGATCACCACCTTGGCGCGTTCGACCAAGGCGCGCATCCACAGGTTTGACGGGCCAAAGTTGAAACACCCGTGGGCATCCACAGGCGCTGTCTTGAACACCGCGATATCGACGGGGTCGATGAAGCGGCGGTAATAGTCGGGTATTTCGCCCAAATGGACGGGCAGGTAATGCGCTATCCCTTGATCATGCTTACGCCGGTCATAGCCGCTGAAATGGGTGGAAAACCAAAAGACATGATCGCCTTTGGGGTCAGCCTCTAACACGGCGCGCGCGCGGGTCGACAGGCAAGAGCGGATGCGCAGATTGGTGACTTGGCCCAGCCTTTTGGCCAAGGCGGCGTCAAAGACATCGGGTTGGCCCAGCACGGCCCCGTAGTCCAGCCACATCCCCGATTGCACCATCAAGGCCGCCGCCTCTGCCGTGATCCTTTTGGCCGCTTTCGCCATTCTGACATTCCTTACCTGCAAGCGTTCTAAGGTCTACTGAACCACGGTGCGCGGCGAGAAAAAAGTGCGAAAACGACAAATCCAGCCCGGTGCCTGCCGTCAGGCAGCGGGGGTTTGAGACCCTACTGCCGGGCCACAAGCCGAGCGTTCTTCGCGAAAATCGGCTCCTGAGGGATTTCTATTCGCGCCTCACCCGCTAAAGAAGGGGTGTTTTTGTGGGACAGGTCTTTGCGCCAAGAGGAAAGAGCCGTTCACCATTCGTTAACCCTTCTGGCGCTATCCCTTGGGTTGGGGATGCGGGGAGGCTTGGCATGGTGGCGGTTGCCTATACGGTGGCCTTTGAAGGGGTTGAGGCCCGCATGGTCGAGGTGCAATGCGCCGTGGCCCCGGGGATGCCTTATTTCGGGGTGGTGGGCTTGGCCGACAAGGCCGTGTCAGAGGCGCGCGAGCGGGTGAAAGCGGCGCTGAATGCGATGGCGATTGCCTTGCCCTCCAAACGCATCATGGTGAACCTGTCGCCGGCCGATCTGCCAAAAGAGGGGTCACATTTCGATTTGCCGATCGCCTTGGCGGTTTTGGCCGCGATTGACATCTTGCCCAAGGACGCGGTGGAAGGTGTCGTGAGCCTTGGCGAATTGTCGCTGGATGGGCGGTTGATGCCTGTTCTGGGCGCCTTGCCCTCTGCCGTGGCCGCCGCAGCCGAAGGCAAGGCGCTGCTGTGCCCAAAGCCCTGCGGCGCAGAGGCGGCATGGGTCGGGGCCACGACGGTTTGGGCGGCGGCATCTTTGGGCGAGGTGGTGGCGCATTTCACCGGCCGTCAGCCCTTGTCCGCAGCGCAGGCAGGTGAGGTTCTGCCCAGCCCTGCGGGGCGCGATTTGCGCGATGTGAAGGGGCAAGAACGCGCCAAGCGGGCCTTGGAAATTGCCGCCGCCGGCCGGCACCATATGCTGATGATCGGCTCTCCGGGATCGGGCAAGTCGATGCTGGCGGCGCGGATGGCGGGGATCTTGCCACCCTTGTCAGCCGGGGAGGCGCTGGAAACCTCGATGATCCATTCGCTGGCGGGATTGCTGAGCGAGGGGGGCATCAACCGCGCGCGGCCCTTTCGCGAGCCGCACCATACGGCCTCGATGGCGGCGATCGTGGGGGGTGGCAAGGGGGCCAAACCGGGGGTGGTGAGTTTGGCGCACAACGGGGTGCTGTTTTTGGACGAATTCCCCGAGTTTCCCCGCCCCGTCTTGGAAACCCTGCGCCAGCCGATTGAAACCGGGGATATCGTTGTGGCGCGGGCCAATGCGCATGTGCGCTATCCGTGCCGCTTTTTGCTGATTGCCGCAGCCAATCCGTGCAAATGCGGCTATATGACCGATCCGGCCCGCGCCTGCGCGCGTGTGCCGCTGTGTGGCGAAGAGTATTTGGGCCGGATCTCGGGGCCCTTGATGGACCGCTTCGACCTGCGCGTCGATGTGCCACCAGTGGCCTATACCGATCTTGATTTGCCCGCCACGGGGGAAAGTTCTGCTACGGTGGCAGCACGGGTGGACAGGGCGCGCACGGTGCAGACTGCGCGGTTCAAGGATCATCCCGAGGTGAGGGTGAACGCCGACAGCGAGGGCGCACTTTTGGAAGAAATCGCCAGCCCCGATGCTGAAAGCCGCGAGTTGCTGGGCCGCGTGGCCGAACGCTTTGGCCTGACGGCGCGGGGCTACCACCGCATTTTACGCGTGGCCCGCACCATCGCCGATCTCGGCGGCGAGGCGGCGGTCAAGCGACCTCATGTGGCAGAGGCCGTCAGCTACCGGCTGAACAGCGCGGTCAAGGCCTAGCGGCGCGCAGCGATCTTAGCTTCGATCTTAGCTTCGATCACTTCCCAGATGCGGGCGGCGGTGTTGATGCCGTCAAACCGCTCAAGCTCTTGGATACCGGTGGGGGAGGTCACGTTGATTTCTGTCAGCCAATCGCCGATGACGTCAATGCCGACAAAGACCTGCCCCTTTTCGCGTAAGGTCGGGCCGATGGCGGCGCAGATTTCCAGATCGCGCGGGGTCAGGCCGATCTTTTCCGGCCGCCCGCCCACGTGCATGTTGGACCGCGTCTCGCCTAGTTGGGGAACGCGGTTGATGGCACCGACAGGTTCACCGTCCACCAAAATGATCCGTTTGTCGCCCTTGGCCACATCGGGCAGGAATTTCTGCACGATCAAAGGCTCGCGGCTCATCGAGGTGAACAGCTCGAACAGGCTGGACAGGTTGCGATCGTTGGGGTCCAGCCGGAAGACGCCAGCCCCACCGTTGCCGTACAGCGGCTTTAGGATGATGTCGCCATGTTTGGCTTTAAAGGCGCGAATCGTGGCCAGATCACGCGAGACGGCTGTGGGCGGGGTCAGAGCGGGAAATTGCAGCACCAAAAGTTTCTCGGGACAGTTGCGCACCCAGAAGGGATCGTTGACGACCAAGGTCTTGGGATGGATCATGTCCAACAGATGGGTGGTGGTGATGTAGCCCATGTCAAAAGGCGGGTCTTGGCGCAGCCAGACCACATCCATATCGGCCAGATCCACCTCGGTTTCAGGGCCAAAGGTCACATGATTGCCAAGTTCGCGGCGCAGTTCGATGGGAAAGCCGCGCGCGATCACGCGGCCTTCGACAAAGGCCAGACGGTCTGGCGCGTAATAAAACAGGCTATGCCCACGCGCCTGTGCTTCAAGGCCAATGCGGTAAGTGCTATCCGCATTGATATTTACAGATCCGATCGGATCCATTTGCAAAGCAACTTTCAGGGCCATGGCTGTCTCCTTGATCTGGCCCTCTCAATGGCCTAGCCCGTGGCAAGATGCAATTGATCACGCAGCGAGCGCGTTTTCGATAATCTCGATTCGGCCCTGCCCGTCGACCAAGGCCAGATCAAAGCGCATATCGGTCAACTGGCCGTCGGGTTCGCCCCCGACAAATTCGGTGGCGGTTGCCATGATGCGCTGGGCTTGGGCCCATGTCAGGTGTTCGGCGGCCATGGCATGGCTGATGCTTTTCTTGACTTCGATGAAGACAACGGTCGCCCCTTCACGCGCGATCAGGTCAATCTCGCCAATGCTGCCGCGCCAGCGCCGCGCGATGACAGGCCTGCCAGAGCGGTCATAAAGCCGCGAAACTTGGTCTTCGGCAGCAAGGCCAGCGTGATAGGCGGTTTTGCCACGTTCTGAACGGCTCATGGGCGCTGCCCCAAGGACAAGGCCAGCTGGTAGAGGTCGCGCCGGGTCACGCCAAAGGCTTGCGCCACTTGGGCTGCAGCATCTTTGCTCGACAGGGTTTTCAAAGCTTCGCGCAAGGCATCTTCCACAGTTTGGGCGTCGGCTTGAACCGGATCAGCCCGATCAACCACCACCACGATTTCCCCCTTCAAATCCCGCCCGGCCAGACTTTCGGACAGCTGGACCAAAGTGCCGCGCAGGATTTCCTCGAATCGCTTGGTCAGTTCCCGGCAGATGGCGGCTTGCCGGTTTGGCCCAAGTGTTTCGATCATATCACGAAGGCAGGCCGCAATTCTTCTGGGAGATTCATAAAATATGATCGATCCTGGGACCATCGCCACCTCGCGCAGTGCGGTTTTGCGGGCGGCGGATTTGGGTGGCAAAAAACCGGCGAAAAAGAAGCGGTCAGTTGGCAGCCCCGAGACGCTCAGCGCGCATAAAAGAGCAGAGGGGCCGGGGGCCGCCAGCACCGTCAGCCCCGCCTCTATCGCCGCGCGGGCCAGTTGAAAGCCCGGGTCCGCCACAAGGGGTGTGCCCGCTTCTGAGGCGTAGGCCACTGATTTTCCTGCCTTTAACGCCTCGATCAGGCGGGGGCGCATTTGGTCGCCGTTGTGATCGTGATAGGCCAGCACCATCCGCCCATTGAGCGCCACGCCGTGCATCTCCATCAGGTGGCGGAGCGTGCGGGTGTCTTCGGCGGCCAAGACATCGGCCCCCGCCAGAATATCCAGCGCCCGAAGCGTGATATCGCGTGCAGCGCCGATGGGTGTTGCCACAAAGTGCAGGCCTGGAGGGATGGCGTTCGGGCTTTGGGTCCAACTGCTCATGTTCTGCGTCCTTCCGCTTAGCCCAAGTTTACAACACCTGTGGTTCCGCTTACTCTGCCTGTCGTCAAGGGGCTATGGGGAACGGCAGGCTAGGCCTCACCGTTTCTGAGGCCCAGCGCAGGTCAGGAGTGTTCGATGCCATCCCTTTTCGCCCGTTTACGTTCGCGTTTGTCCTTTATGGCAGCCGCTTTGGCAAGTTTGGCTTTGCTCAGCGCCTGTGAGACGGCGACCCCCACGGGGCAGGCCACAGGCGGTTACAATGGCACGCCGGTGGCCGTGGCCTTGTTGGTGCCCTCGGGTTCGGGCGAGGCCAGCGACGATCTGATTGCCACCGGTTTGGAAAATGCCACGCGGATGGCCATCGCGGATCTGGGCGATGTGCAGATTGATCTGAGGATTTATGCTACGGCGGCCAATCCTGATACCGCCGCGGCCATGGCCAGCAAGGCCGTGGATGACGGTGCCAAGATCATCCTTGGACCTTTTTACGGCGCAGAGGCCAGCAAGGCCGGTGCCGCCGTTGCCGGCCGTGGGGTTGCCGTCATGAGCTTTTCCAACAACCCCGCCATCGCGGGGGCCAATGTCTTTATTCTGGGCCAGACCTTTGACAGCACGGCCAATCGCTTGGCCTCTTTCGCTGTCACCAAGGGTCTGACGCGGATCATGGTTGTGTCCGATCAGACGGCGGCTGGAGAGGTGGGCAAAGCCGCCATCCAATCAGCCGTGGTATCGGCCGGGGGTTCTGTGGCCGCCGTGGGCAGCTATCAATTCAGCCAGAATGGTATTGTTCAAGCCGTCAGCGATATTGCCGCTTCAGCCAATTCCTCAACCGCGCAGGCGGTGTTTATGACGGCTGACACCGGGGGTGCGCTGCCTTTGTTGACGCAATTGTTGATGGAAAACGGGGTGGATCCGGCGACCACGCAATACATCGGCCTGACGCGCTGGGATATCCCCTTGGCCAACCTGACCCAACCCGGCGTTCAGGGCGGCTGGTTTGCTCTGCCAGATCCGGGTTTGGCGCAGCAATTTCTGGGCCGCTACCAATCGGCCTATGGGGCTGCCCCCCATGCCACAGCAGGCCTAGCCTATGACGGGATGGCCGCGATCGGGGCCTTGGTCAAGCAAAGCGGGCTAGGGGCGCTGAGCGCCGGTGGCTTGACGCAGGGCGCGGGCTTTGTGGGCGTCAACGGGATCTTCCGCTTTTTGCCCAGCGGCATGAACGAGCGCGGCTTGGCCGTGGCGCAGATCGTCAACCAACAGGTCAGCGTCATTGACCCCGCCCCGCGCAGCTTTACCGGCAGCCCGACCGCAGGTCGGGCCGGGTTCTAACAGTGGGGGAGGCAGAGACCGGCGCATCGATCGGGGTCTTGACGGGGGTGTCGGTCAAACTGCCCTGGCGCGATACGCCCTTGCTGCTGCCAGAGGGCCATGTGTTGGATCTGGCCACTCTGCGCCCCCTGATCGCGGCGGCCTGCGCCGGCAGGCCAGACACACGCACCGCCCGCACTCATGTGGCGCGCCTCTTGGCAGAAGCCAAGGCCAAAGCCAATGCCACGCTGGAACGCGCCTTTGCCCTTGATCCGCGCAATGCGCTGCCGCTGATCCATTCGCAAGCCCGCCTGACCGATGGCTTGCTGGTTTTGGCCTATGAGGCGACCGAGGCGCTGCACCCTTTGCAGATCAAAACCGATGCAGAGCGTCTTTGCGTGCTGGCTGTGGGCGGCTTTGGCCGGTCGGAAATGGCGCCGCATTCAGATGTGGATCTGCTGTTTTTGTTCCCTTGGAAAATCACCCCACGCGCGGAAAGCGTGATTGAAACGCTGCTTTACATCCTGTGGGACCTGAAGCTGAAAGTCGGTCATGCCAGCCGCACCATCAAAGACTGCCTGCGTTTGGGGCGCGAGGATATCACGATCCGCACCGCGCTTTTGGAGCACCGCTATATTTCCGGCGATCAGGCCCTTGCCACTGAACTGGACGACAAGCTTTGGTCAGACCTGTTTCGCACCACGGGGCGCGAGTTTATTGATGCAAAACTCGCCGAACGGGGCGAACGGCACAAACGGCAGGGTGGGCAGCGCTATGTGCTGGAACCCAATGTCAAAGAGGCCAAAGGCGGTCTGCGCGACCTGCAAACGCTGTATTGGATCGGCAAATATCTGCACCGTGTGCCTTCCGCCGAAGGCTTGGTGGGCGCTGGCCTGTTAACGGCGGAAGAATTCGCCATCTTCCAGCGCGCAGAAAACTTCCTGTGGGCCGCGCGCAGCCATATGCACTACATCACCAAACGCACCACTGACCAGCTGACCTTTGACCTGCAGGTCGAGGTGGCCGAGCGGATGAACTACCGCGATTACGGCGGCAGGCGTGCGGTGGAACATTTCATGCAAGACTATTTCCGCCATGCAACCCGTGTGGGCGAACTTACCCGCATATTCCTGACCGAGCTTGAGGCTCGTCACGCCAAGCCCGAAGCCCGCATCATCGGCTTTTTGAACCGCCGCAAAGTGGCCGCTGGTTTCAAGCTGCTGCAAGGGCGCTTGGATGCGGCGGACCCCAAGAAATTCCTGTCAGACCCGCTGAACATTCTGCGCGTTTTTGAAGAGGCGCTGCGCACAGGGTATCTTTTGCACCCCAATATGATGCGGCTTTTGGCGTCAAACTTGCATTTGATCGACGATCATCTGCGCGATGATCCGGCAGCCGTGCAGATTTTCCTGAGCCTTCTGTTGGATCACGGCAACCCCGAACGCGCGCTGCGGCGGATGAACGAATTGGGCGTTCTGTCGGCGTTTATCCCCGAGTTTGAAAACATCGTCGCCATGATGCAGTTCAACGTCTACCACCATTACACGGTGGACGAGCATATCATTCAATGCATCTCGTGCCTTGCGCAGATCGAGCGGGGCGAGTTGGTTGAAGAATTGCCAGTGGTCACTGGCATTCTGAAAGACGGGGTCAACCGGCAGATCATCTATGTGGCTTTGCTTTTGCATGACATCGGCAAGGGCCGTCCCGAGGATCATTCGATCATCGGGGCGCAGATCGCGCGGCGGATTTGCCCTAGGCTGGGGCTTTCGGCGGAAGAGACCGAGACGGTGGAATGGCTGGTGCGTTATCACCTGCATATGTCCGATATGGCGCAAAAGCGCGATGTGGGCGACCCGCGCACGGTGCGCGACTTTGCCAAGGCGGTGGAAACCCGCAAGCGGCTGGATTTGCTGACGGTGCTGACCGTCTGCGATATTCGCGGCGTGGGGCCGGGCACGTGGAACAACTGGAAAGCCATGCTGCTGCGCCAGTTGTACACCCTAACCGCCGAGGCCTTAGAGGGCGGCTTGGAAACCATCAGCCGAGAACGTGCCGTCGAAGACAGCCGCAGCGCCCTGCGCGCCCGCCTGTCAGAGTGGAACGAAGAACAAGTCACCCGCGAAACTGCCCGCCACTACGACCCCTATTGGCACGGCCTAAGTACGGACACGCAAGAAGCCTTTGCCCGCCTGCTGTTAGACCTGCCCAACGACGAAATCCGCATCGATCTGCACCCCGAACCGACCCGCGATGCCACCCGTGCCTGCTTTGCGCTGGTCGACCATCCGGGCATCTTTTCCCGCCTTGCCGGGGCCTTGGCGCTGGTGGGGGCCAATGTAGTTGATGCGCGGACCTATACGTCCAAAGACGGCTACGCCACGGCGGTGTTTTGGGTGCAAGATATCGAAGGCCATCCCTACGAAGTCTCAAAACTGCAGCGCTTGCAGGCGATGATCGACAAGACGCTTAAAGGCGAAGTACGCCCGCGCACGGCCCTTGCCGACCGCGACAAGGTGAAAAAACGCGACCGCGAGTTTCGTTTTCCGACCCATGTCACTTTTGATAATGAAGGGTCGGAAATATACACGATCATCGAGGTCGACACCCGCGACAGGCCCGGCCTTTTGTTTGACCTGACCCGCACCTTGGCGGCCAACCACATCTATATTGCCTCTGCCGTGATTGCGACCTATGGGGCGCAGGTGGTCGATGCCTTTTATGTCAAGGACATGTTCGGCCTAAAGCTGCATGCCAAAAACCGGCAGGAAAACCTTGACCGCAAGCTGCGGCAGGCGATTGCCGAAGGGGCAGAACGGGCGCAAGGGATAGGATGAAAGCGCAATCGCTTGTCCGCAACATTCTGACTGTGGGCGGATGGACGCTGATCTCGCGCGGGACGGGCTTTGCCCGCGATGTGATGATGGCGGCCTATCTGGGCACCGGCCCCGTGGCCGAGGCGTTTTTGATCGCCTTTTCCCTGCCCAATATGTTCCGCCGCTTTTTTGCCGAAGGCGCGTTCAACATGGCCTTTGTGCCGATGTTCGCCAAAAAGCTGGAAGGGGGCGAGGATGCCGCCGGCTTTGCCCGCGATGCGTGGAACGGCATGGTGACGCTTTTGTTGGCCTTTAGCGTGATCGGCACGCTGGCCATGCCGTGGCTGGTTTGGGCTATGGCGTCTGGCTTTACCGGCGAGCGGTTTGATCTGGCGGTGACCTTTGGCCAGATCTCGTTTTCCTATATCCTGTTCATCTCGCTGGTGGCGCTGTTGTCAGGCATTTTGACCACGCATGGCCATTTTTCCGAAGCATCCTTTGTGCCGGTCTTGATGAACTTGGTCTTTATCGCCGCGATGACCGTGGCGGTTTGGGCGGGATGGGATATGGGGCTGACCCTGTCGTGGACCGTGCCGCTGACGGGGGTGGCGCAACTGGCGTTCACTTGGGTGTCAGCGCACAAGATCGGCTATCGCTTTACCTTCGGCATGCCAAGGTGGACGGCGGATCTGGCCCATCTTGCCATGATCGCTGGCCCTGCGGTGTTGGCGGGCGGGGTTGTGCAGATCAACCTGCTTGTCGGGCGTCAAGTGGCGAGTTTTACCGAAGGGGCGGTGGCGTGGCTGTCTTATGCTGACAGACTGTATCAATTGCCCTTGGGCGTGGTGGGGATTGCGATTGGCACGGTGCTGCTGCCCGACCTGTCGCGGCGCTTGCGCGCAGGCGATGCCGAGGGGGGGCGCGCCTCGTTCAACCGCGGGGCAGAGTTTGCGCTGGCCATGACCCTGCCTGCCGCCGTGGCGCTGGCGGTACTGGCGGAGCCTTTATGTTCAGTTTTGTATGAACGCGGGGCGTTTAGCTTTGCGGACACCAAGGCCACGGCCCTTGTGCTGGCGATATACGGCCTTGGCCTGCCCGCCTTTGTGCTGCACAAGGTCCTTCAGCCGCTGTTTTACGCCCGCGAAGACAGCCGCAGCCCGTTTCGCTTTGCTGTTGTGTCAATGTTCACCAACGCGGCTATTGCGGTGGGGATGCTGCCCTATCTGGGCTTTTCCGCCGCCGCTTGGGCCACAACTCTTGCGGGCTGGGTCATGGTGGGCCAATTGTGGTGGGGATCGCGCCGCATGGGGCCCGAGGCACAGTTTGATGCCCGCTTGATCCAGCGCATGCCGCGCATCTTGGCGGCTTGCGCCGTGATGGGGGTTGTTTTGTGGGCCGCCGCGTGGGCCATGACATCTGCTTTACAGATGGATTTTTTGCGCTATCCGGCGCTGGCGGGTCTGTGCGCTTTGGGGATTGCGGCCTATTTCGGAGCGGGCACGGCTCTTGGCGCGTTTAAGGTCAAAGACTTTGCAGCCCTGCGCAGACGGGCTTAACGCCGCCGAACAGAGGCCAAAAGCCTGCTCCACCCACCCGGACTGACGGCGAAAGACAGCAAGAACCCCGTGGCAAAGCCTGCAAGCTCTGCAACCCAATCCCAACCGATGCTTTGGTCATAGCCATAAGCCACCAGCGAAAAGATGCCAAAGAGGATGCGAAAGCCCATCAAAAAGCCGATCAGCTGAAAAGCCCGCAAGCGCGCTGCCCCGGCCCCTGATGCGCGCATCCATTGGATGTAGCTAAAAGCCCCGATCAGCCCATAAACCGGCGGATAGCCCCCGATCAGCCCGCCGTGGGCAAAGGGAACCGCCGTATAGGCCAGCGCCGCGATCAGCGAGGAGGCCAAAAACACCACCAAAACCGCCCACCAGGCAAACACCTCGCCCACGAATTTGCCCAAAGCCAGCAAAATCACGATGACAAACAGCGCCTGCGTCAGGTCGATGTTGACGATGCCGTAGGTAAAGGGGCGATAAAGCCCGTCTACCGGAAACTGCCACAGGATCAGCATTTGTCGCAGATAATCGGGCGAAAAGGCGAAATCCTGAATGGCTTGCGCCCGCCAGCCAATCCCCGAAGGCCCGCCCACAAGACCGTTGGCGGCGGCATTCACCACCACCTCCATCGCGATCATGGGCAGGGCAAGGGCCCAAGTGATGGCAGGCAGGCGGTTCATCGGGGCTTGGGTTTGGTCAGACATGGGGCCTCTTATCAGGGCGCCCAATTGACGCCCGCTGTGGGGACAGATAAGGGCAAACGTCACCTTTCGCCAGATGGAGCTATCATGTCCGAGCCGGTCCAAACGCCTCTGACCAAAACAGCCGCTTTTCCGACCCGCATCTTCTCGGGCATCCAGCCTTCGGGCGGGTTGACCTTGGGCAATTACCTTGGGGCGCTCAAGCGCTTTGTGGAAAAGCAGGACGAGGGGATCGAGACGGTTTATTGCTTGGTCGATATGCACGCCATCACGGTCTGGCAGGACCCCGTCAAACTGCGCCACCAAACGCGCGAGGCGGCGGCGGGGTTCATCGCGGCGGGGATTGATCCCACACGCTCCATTCTTTTCAACCAAAGCCAAGTCACGGCTCATGCGGAACTAGCGTGGATCTTCAACTGCATCGCGCGGATGGGTTGGATGGGCCGGATGACCCAGTGGAAGGACAAAACCGCAGGCAAAGATGCCGAGGCGGCCAGCCTTGGCCTGTTTGCCTATCCTGCCCTGATGGCCGCCGACATTCTGGCCTATAAGGCCACCCATGTTCCCGTGGGCGAGGATCAAAAGCAGCATCTGGAGCTGTGCCGCGACATCGCGATCAAGTTCAACCACGACTACAAGGTGAATTTCTTCCCCGTGGTCGAACCGGTGATCGAGGGGGCCGCCACCCGTGTTATGTCATTGCGCGATGGCACTTCGAAGATGTCAAAGTCTGACCCTTCGGATCAAAGCCGCATCAACCTGACGGACGATGCCGACACGATCGCCAAAAAAATCCGCAAGGCTAAAACCGATATGGACCCGCTGCCCGATCATATTGACGGGCTGAAAGACCGGCCAGAGGCAAAGAACCTTGTGAATATCTACGCCGCTTTGGCAGGCCACACCCCCGCCCAAGTGATTGCCGACTATGCCGGTGCGCAGTTTGGCACCTTTAAGCCCGCTTTGGCCGATCTGGCCGTGGCGAAACTGGAACCCATCACGACCGAGATGAACCGCCTGATGAAAGACCACGCCGAGATCGACCGTATCTTGGGCGCAGGGGCCGCGCGCGCCGATGCCTTGGCGCGGCCGGTGCTGGATCAGGTTTATGACATCATCGGCATGATCCGTTCGCGGCCGATGTAATCGGGCCGGCTAAACCCCAAGGCATAGAATCGGTTTGGGGGGGTGGTTGGCTAAAACACCCGATTTTGCCAAAAGCGCCTTGGGTCAGACCCAAGGCGCTTTTTTCATTTTGATAAAGATCACACTTTTCCAGTCTGTTACACCCAATCTGCCCGCTTCGGTCGCCTGTCACGGAATCGATTCATATTCACCCGATAGTTGTCGATGAAGTCACTTGCCTCTTTCCCGGATGCCCGCGCCTGTCCCCGCAGCTGGGCCATTGACTGACCGGGCTTATGCCCCTGGACCTGTTCAGGCCAGGGGCATTTTTTTGCGATAGTCTTTGCGGAATGACCCTCTTTCGCTTTGCGGCGGTGGGTGATTAACTGCGGGTTTTAGGGGGCCATCATGACAATCACCACCCAAACCACCGTTGTGCGCACCTATTTCGAAGGGCGCTGGCATGACGGTGATCTGGCGGTGATGAAAGCCTCTGACCACGGGATATGGCAGGGCTCGTCGGTCTTTGACGGGGCACGCCGGTTTGACGGGCTGGTGCCTGATCTGGATAAGCACTGCGAACGCCTCAACCGTTCGGCCGAGGCGTTGATGATCACCCCGACCTGCGCCCCTGACCTGATGGAAACGCTGATCCGCGAAGGTCTAGAGGGGTTCGCCCCCGGCCAAGCCGTCTATATCCGCCCGATGTATTGGGCGCTGCATGGGTCTGATCTGGGTGTGTCGCCGCAACAAGGGGCTACGGGGTTTGCCATCGCGCTGGAAGAATGCGCCATGCCCAGCCCCACCTATGCCACCACCGTCACCCGCACCCGCTTTCGCCGCCCCGTGCTGGACGATGCTGTTTGCAACGCCAAGGCCGGCTGTCTGTACCCCAACAACGCCCGCATGTTGACCGAGGCGAAATCTAAGGGGTTTGGCAATGCCTTGGTCGCCGATGCATTGGGCAATCTGGCCGAAAGTGCCACGGCCAACGTGTTTTTGGTCAAAGATGGCGTGGTCTTCACACCCATCCCCAATGGCACCTTCCTGTCAGGCATCACCCGCGCTCGCCACATTGCCAACCTGCGCGCGGACGGGGTCGAGGTGGTGGAAACCGTCTTGACCTTTGACGACGCCCTTAAGGCCGATGAAATCTTTCTCTCGGGCAATTTTGCCAAGGTCACCGCCGTGTCCGCGTTTGACCACACGCTGTACCCCCACCGCCCCATGACCGAACGGGCCCGTGCGCTTTATCTCGATTGGGCTGCCAGCAGCAGGGCATGACCTGCCAGAAAGGCTTGTCATCCACGGCCCCCATAGGCGATAAGGGCCGCAAAGGAGATCCCCATGCGCAAGTTTCTGGTCGTGCTGGATGATAGCCGTGAATGCCTGAACGCCATGCGGTTTGCCGCCTTGCGGGCGGCCAAAACCCAAGGTGGGGTGCAGATCCTGTCGATCATCCCGCCGGAAGAATATCAGCACTGGATGGGTGTGGCCGATCTGATGCGCGCCGAAGCCCGCGAGCGGATCGAGGCGCATTTTGAAGTCTTCGCCAAATGGATGCGCGACCGGCACGGGGTGAACCCCGAACTGGTGATCCGCGAAGGCGATCCTGAGGCTGAGATTTTGGCCCAAGTGCGCGAAGACCCGCAGGTGGGCGTGCTGGTGCTTGGTGCCAACCACGAAAAATCCGGCCCCGGCCCCTTGGTCACAGCCCTAACGCGCAGCGCCGGTTCCCTGCCAGTGCCGATCACCATCGTGCCCGGCGCCATGAGCAAAGAGCGGCTGGAAAGCATCACCTAGGTTGTACGCCCCGTCTTCGCCCCAGCGCAACCTTGACTTAACGCCGCCCAAGGCGCATATCTGACAGGAATAGTCAGGAGTTGCCCCATGTTCATCCAGACCGAATCCACGCCCAACCCCGCAACCTTGAAATTCCT
>CAXNKP010000005.1:0-22034 GCA_964202815.1 Stagnihabitans sp.
CTTTCGGCGCAAACCTTTTGAAGAGATGATGGCCGCCACCCCCCATGTCGCCCAGCGCCTGCTGGAAATGACCTTGGACGAGCTGGACGCCGCGCGCGAATGGATGGTGCTTTTGGGCCGCAAAACCGCGCGCGAAAAGATAGCCTCCCTACTTGCCATCTTGGCGCGGCGCGACACGGGGCTAAAGGCCAAAGCCGCGAAGGGGCCGATCAGCTTTGATCTGCCCCTGACGCGCGAGGAAATGGCCGATTATCTGGGCCTCACCTTAGAAACTGTCAGCCGCCAGATGAACGCGCTGAAACGCGACGGCGTGGTGGAACTGGGCGAAAAGCGCCGCATTGTGGTGCCTGACTTTGACCGCTTGGCCGAGGAAACTGGCGACGATGCCGATGGCGGCTTTCTGTCCTAAGGCTTTGCGCCTAATATGACCCCGTCAATCGAGGGCCAGATGCAAGACGACGACCCCCTTTCCCCCGGCTTCCCCCTGCGCTCGCATGGCCGCCTGAACGTACAACTCAGCGCGCGCCCGCGTGATTTAATGAACGATGTGCAGGTCAAAGGCGCCTTCACCGTCAAGATCATCACTCTGTTCCCCGAGGCGTTTCCCGGCACGTTGGGCCTGTCGCTGACGGGCAAGGCGCTAGATTTGGGACTGTGGCGACTGCTGCCCGTAGCCCTGCGCCCCTTTGGCGAAGGCAAGCACCGCAATGTCGATGACACCCCCGCAGGTGGCGGCGCGGGCATGGTGCTGCGCGCTGATGTTTTGGATCGCGCTTTGGATGAGGCCGCCGTTGGGACCACACCAGACCGCCTGAAATGGCCGCTGATTTACCTGTCGCCGCGCGGTCGCCCCTTTGACCAGGCCATGGCCCGCCGTTTTGCCGCCTGTGACGGGCTGACCATGATCTGTGGGCGCTTTGAAGGCATCGACCAGCGCGTGATCGACCACCACGCCATCGAAGAGGTCTCCTTGGGCGATTTCGTCCTGACCGGCGGCGAAATCGCCGCCCAAGCGATGCTGGACGCCACGCTACGCCTGCTGCCCAAGGTTTTGGGCAACCAAGCCTCGACCGAAGAGGAAAGCTTTTCGGATGGCCTTTTGGAACACCCCCACTACACCAAACCCGCCGAATGGCAGGGCCACCCCATCCCCGAGGTGCTGCAATCGGGCCACCACGGCGAGATCGCCAAGTGGCGCAAGGCACAGGCCGAAGACCTGACCAAGCTGCGCAGGCCGGATTTGTGGCAGGCTTATGTGCGTAAGAAGGGGCCGGCAAAGTAGCACCACGAAGGGCCGCGCCCGACCTTGGGACGGCGCGCCGAGGCTGGTTCTAGGCGCTTTATGGGTCAACCACTTCCACCGAAGTTCTACGCGGAAGGGTTGCAAAGCGCCCTCCCGGGGGGAGGTCGGGCGCGGCCCGGCGGCGCAAGCGCCTTGATCCCGGGCAAGGAAGAAGAAGAAGGGTTTGGCTGTTCATCTTGACCGCCCCCTCCCCCTGCCCTATACGCCCTTTGTCTGGGGCAATCTGCCCATCGGACACGATTCCTTTTGACCTTATCGCTGGCCTTCTTCGATCAGCGTGGCCACAGGGAGCCGACGATAATAGCAGGCCCCATCTCTGGCGGGGTTACCGCAAGGTAGCGACCCGGTTGAAGACCAAGAGCTCTGGTGCGGCATCACCTCTGCGGAAAACGCAGGTAACAGGAGACAAGCGATGAACCTTATCGCGATCCTCGAGGCCGAACAAATCGCGGCCCTCGGCAAGAAGATCCCCGACTTTAAGGCGGGTGACACGATCAAGGTCGGTTACAAAGTGACCGAAGGCACGCGCTCGCGCGTGCAGAACTATGAAGGCGTTGTGATCGGCCGCAAGGGTGGTGCGACCATCTCGGCCTCGTTCACTGTGCGCAAGATTTCGTTTGGCGAAGGTGTGGAACGGGTTTTCCCGCTGTATTCCACCAACATCGACAATATCGAAGTGGTCCGCCGTGGCCGCGTACGCCGCGCCAAGCTGTACTACCTGCGCGATCGTCGCGGTAAATCGGCACGGATCGTCGAAGACACCAATTACAAACCCATGTCGGAATAAGGAACAGGACCATGAAAAAGGGAATTCACCCCGAATACCACATGATCACCGTCAAAATGACCGACGGGTCCTTGTTCACCACCAAGACCACTTGGGGCAAAGAGGGCGACCAGATGGCGCTTGACATCGACCCGCTGGCGCACCCCGCATGGACTGGCCAGTCGGCCCGTCTGATGGACACGGGTGGGCGCGTGTCAAAGTTCAAGAACAAATACGCAGGTCTTACCCTGTAAAGTACAAAGGCGCTCCCTCGGGGGCGCCTTTTGCTTAGGGCCAAGCGGCCCGTCGCGGCACCCGCAGCGCCACCATGGCTTTGACCACGGGGCTGCGAAAGCGGGTCAGGTCCAGCGCTTCGTGCACGCCTTGCACGGTTTCCCCGTTTAACTGCGTTTGCACCAGACAGCGGCTGTAAAACGGCGCTTCCAGCATGGCCATGGTCTGGCGCGGCGTGGCCCCCGCATCGCAGCGCGTGCCGCGGCTGATGCCCCATGCGGTGCGGCGTAGGGGGGTGATGGGCGGCGGCGGCAGTTCGGTGACTTGACCATTGGCTGCAACGTCGATGCTGACCTCTAACGCCGATCCATCGGTGCGAATGCCATCATAAAAGCAGGTCGTCCCGCCGTGCGCGCGCGGATAGCGCCCCCAAGTCCAGCGATGAAAGTCGGCCTCAAGGGCTGCTGTGCCGAAATTGGAGTCGAAATAGCCGTGGCCGGACCAGCTATGGCCTTGGGTCAGATCGACTTCGATCTTGGCCGAGGGCGCAAAGGGCCGCCAGACATGGCTGGCAGAGGGGGTCAAGATTGCCTCAACTTCTGTCACAGCCGAGGGCGTCAGGCGGATCTGGCCCTGCACGCGGCTGATAATCGGCAGGGCTGACACCTCGTTCACGTCAATCACCAGCGTGCCGCCTTCCCATGCCATCCGGCTGGGCCCGACTTGCAACGCGTCGCGGCTTTGACGCAGGGCGGCGCTGCCTCGGTCGGTCATGGTAAAGCGCCCGCCAGGGCCATAGGTCACCACGTTGATGCAGCAATGATCCTGTGGAGAGCGGCGACCCGACCACGCATACCAAGGCGAAAAGACCGATCCGATAAAGCCAATCACCGACACAGCGCGGGTTCCATCGTCCGACACGCCGTCGACATACCACCACGCATAGCCGTCTGGCGCGACCGTTACGCCAAAGTCAGGTCGTTCAAGATCGCCTCGGCCGCGTGCTTGCCGGACAAGGCTGCCATCGGCACCCCCGCCCCCGGATGCGCCCCGCCCCCTGCCAGATACAAGCCCGCCAGCCGTGTCCGCGCCAGTGGGCGCTGAAAACTCGCCAAGGCTCCGTGTGGGCTGCGTCCGTACAGTGCCCCCTGCGAGGCCGGAAAGCGGGTTGAAAACCCCTGCGGCGTCATCAGCGCCGTGTCGGGCGGGTCTGGCGTAAAGGTCAGGCCGAACTTGGCCAGCGGTGGAAAGGTCTTGGCGCGGCATTCAGACACCTCTTGCGGGGACAGCGTGGTTTTGGCGGGGGCGTTTAGGATGATCTCGAAGCGTTCAAGCCCTGTGGCAGGGGCCAAGGCGCGGTCTTGGGCGCACACATACAACGTGGCGTCTTGCGGCATTTGGCCCTTGGCGATGGGGCCGAATTCCAGCGCGGGGTCAGAGCCGAAAAAGACATTGTGATGGACCAAATCTGCGCCCTTGGGCTGGGCGGCAAAAGACCAGACCCACGCCGACAGGCTGCGCGGATGCACCGCCGCGCGGGGGAGTGCGCGCTGCACATCACCGCCCAACAACCCGGTTTCCAAAGCGGCAGGGTCGCCGTTAAACACCACCGCGTCACAGGGCAGCGCGCGACCATCCGACAGAACCACCTGCACCACACGTCCACCCTTTTGGACAATCCTCTCAACCGGCGTGCCGTAAAACTGGGTCACCCCAAGCCTATCAGCCAAGTGTGACAGCGCTTGGGCCAAGGCGTGCATGCCGCCTTGTACCGCCCAAACCCCTTGCGCCTCGGCCTGCCAGATCAGCGCCAGCACGGCGGGAGAGCGGTCTGGCGCGCCGCCCACATAGGTCGCATAGCGGCCAAACAATTGGCGCAGGCGCGGGTCGGTAAAGCTTTGGGCCAATTGGCGCGCCAAAGTCTGGCGCGGGCCAAGGGTGCGCCACAACGCGGGGCGACGCAGAACATTGGCCAGAATGCCGCCAAGTCGCGGTCGGTTGGCCAGCATGACCGGAGTTTCAAAAGCTTGGTAAAGCTGGGCGGATAGGGCGTTGAACCGCAAAAACTCCAAGGCGGATTGCGGCCCTGCCATGGCTTCAATCGCGGCGGCACTTTGACGGGGGTCGGTGAACAGGTCTAACTGGCTGCCATCGGGCCACCAATGTCGCGCCAAGATGGGTTGGGGGATCAACGTAAGATGATCCTCTAGCCTTTCACCCGCAGCGGCAAACAGGGCGTCAAAGACGTGGCGCAGCGTTAGAACCGTGGGGCCCGCATCAATGGGCCCTGCGTCCGAGGGCACAGCGCGCATCTTGCCGCCGGGGGTGCCCTGGGTCTCAACCAAGGTCACAGACAGGCCGGCGGCAGCCAGACGGATGGCCGCACTCAGCCCGCCCATGCCCGCGCCCACCACCACCACCTTTTTTGCCGTGCTGTTTGCCATAGGGGATTGTTGACTCGCGAAAGGAAAGTGTCCAGTATGATTTACACATAAAGTGTCTAGTTTGAATGACACCATCACAGGGAGGGGCTTGGCATGTCCATTACAAACCGACTTGACGGCGCCACAGCGCGGGTTTTGGCCCGCGCCATGGGGGGCGATGCGCCTGCACAACTGGCAAAGGCCTTGCACTATGCCGTCACCCCCGGTGGCGCAAGAATCCGGCCCACCATCATGCTCAGCGTGGCCATGGCCTGCGGCGATGACCGGCCCGCCCTGTCAGATGCAGGGGCTGTGGCCTTGGAACTGATCCACTGTGCCAGCCTTGTGCATGATGACCTGCCCTGCTTTGACGATGCCGACACGCGGCGCGGCAAGGCCACAGTGCACAAAGCCTTTTGCGAACCCTTGGCGGTGCTGACAGGCGACAGCCTGATCGTGCTGGCCTTTGATACGCTTGCCGAAGCCGCAGGCAACGATGCCAAACGCGCATTGCAGATGATTCGCGTTCTGTCGCGGCGCACGGGTATGCCCGACGGCATCTGCGCCGGCCAAGGCTGGGAAAGCGAGGCCGAGGTGAACCTGTCCGCCTATCACCGCGCCAAAACGGGTGCTTTGTTTATTGCCGCCACCCAGATGGGGGCCTTGGCCGCAGGCCAAGATTGCGAGCCTTGGGAAGAGCTGGGCGCGCGGATTGGCGAGGCGTTTCAGGTCGCCGACGACCTGCGCGACGCGCTTTATGACGCCGAGGCTTTGGGCAAACCCGCAGGCCAAGACGAGGCGCACGGGCGGCCCAATGCCGTCAGCACTTACGGTGTGCAGGGTGCGATCCGACATTTGAAAGACATTCTGGGCGGGGCGATTGCGTCCATCCCCTCTTGCCCCGGCGAGGCGATGTTGGCCGATATGGTGCGCCGCTATGCCGAACGCATGACCCCGGTGGCCCCCGCGCTGAACCGGGCCAAAGCCGCCCGCTAGGATGACAGACGCCTCGCTGAAGATCAGGCCCAATCCGCTGTCGCTGCGGGCTTGGGTGTTGCGGCTTGCCGCCTCGCGCAGGTTTCAGGCTTGGGCGGCGCGAACCCCGTTGGTGCGCCGGTTGGCACGGGCGGAAGGGGCGGCGCTGTTTGATATTGTGGCGGGCTTTGTGAATGCGCAGGTGCTGCGCGCCTTGGTTGACTTGCGCGTGCTACAGCAGTTGCAGCAAGGGCCGGCAACGGCGGCGCAGATGGGGGCGCTGTGTGCCGTAGCGCCCGACCGGATGCAGGTATTGCTGCAAGCGGGCGCGGGTCTTGGCCTTCTGACGCGTCAGCGTGATGGACGCTTTGGCTTGGCGCTGCGCGGAGCCTCACTTTTGGGCGTACCGGGCTTGGCCGAGATGATTCGCCACCACACCGCCCTTTACGCCGACCTTTCCGACCCTGTGGCCTTTTTGCGCAACGATACCCCCACCGCCTTGGCGCAGTTTTGGCCCTATGTCTTTGGCGCGGCGGGGGCGGTTGACCCGCAGGTGACGGCGACCTATTCGAACCTTATGGCCGAAAGCCAAGTGCTGGTGGCCGAAGAAACGCTGCGCATGGTCGATCTGACGGGCGTGCGGCGGCTGATGGATGTGGGCGGCGGCACGGGGGCGTTTTTGGCGGCGGTGGGGGCGGCATACCCGAAGCTGCAGATGGATTTGTTCGATCTGCCCGTGGTCTTGCACGGCGCAGGCGCGCGGTTGGGGGCGGCGGGCCTATCGAGCCGTGTCACCCTGCACCCCGGCAGCTTTCGCGTCGATTCGCTGCCTGTCGGGGCTGATGCCATCTCGCTGGTGCGCGTGCTTTATGATCACAGCGATGCCACGGTGGCGAATCTTTTGGCGGCGGTTCATGCCGCTTTGCCCCCCAAAGGCCGGCTGATCGTGTCGGAACCTATGTCAGGTGGCGTAGATCCTGATCGCACAACTGACGTGTACTTCGCGATTTACACCCTTGCCATGCAGACGGGGCGCACCCGTTCAGGGGCCGAAATCGCAGCACTTTTTCAGGCTGCGGGCTTTCTAAATATCAGTATTCAAAAGGGTTTTCGTCCCTTTGTCACCTCGGTCGTCACGGGTGAGCGGGGCGGCACCTAAAAGAGTTCAACGAAAATGTGTCTATTTTGTTTGACAGTTCAATCTGTAAGTTTAAAGTGACACATGAAGGCGAAGTTCTGCAGGCTCCGAAGCGGGTTTTGCGTAAGATCAAGGAAGCTACTGTGAAAACCACTGCAGTCATCTTGTCGGGACCGAAGGACTTGGCGTTAGGCCAAGTCGTTCTAACCGCGCCGGGGTCTGCGGATGTGATGGTGCGAATCAATCACAGCGGTATCTCAACCGGTACCGAAAAGCTGTTCTGGACGGGTACCATGCCGCCCTTCCCCGGCATGGGCTATCCGCTCGTCCCCGGCTATGAAGCTGCAGGCGAGGTGATCGAGGCGGGGGCTGAGAGCGGCTTTAAAGTTGGCGACTATGTCTTTGTTCCCGGCGCAAATTGCTTTGAGAACAATGATCAAGGCCCCGTGAGCGGGCTTTTTGGCGCATCCTCGCGGGTGCTGGTCTCGCAGGCCAGCCGCGTGACCAAGATTGACCGTGGCTTTGGGCCTTTGGGCGCCTTGCTGGCCTTGGCCGCCACGGCGCGCCATGCCCTCGCCCCACCCCATGCCTTGCCCGACCTGATCGTGGGTCACGGCGTTCTGGGCCGTCTTCTGGCGCGGTTGACATTGGCCGCTGGCGGCCCTGCGCCCACGGTGTGGGAGACAAACCCCGCACGGCACGCAGGCGCTGTGGGATATGACGTAGTGCATCCCGACACCGACGCACGCCGGAATTACCGCGCGATCTATGATGCATCGGGCGCGCCCGATCTGCTGAACACCCTGATCGGCCGCATCGCCAAGGGCGGTGAGGTGGTTTTGGCAGGCTTTTACACGGCCCCCCTGTCCTTCGCCTTCCCGCCCGCCTTTATGAAAGAAGCCCGCCTGCGCATCGCCGCAGAATGGGCGGCGGATGACCTGATCGTCACCCGCCAGCTTGTCGAAAGCGGCGCTTTGTCGCTGGACGGTTTGGTCACCCATACCAGCCCTGCCGCAAGCGCACCTTTGGCCTACGAGACGGCCTTTACCAACCCCGACTGCCTGAAAATGATCCTAGATTGGAGCGGCCAAGCATGACGATGGATATCCCGAATCTGAAGGATTTTGACACCCGCCTGCGTCAAGAGGCCGCCGAAGAACCCACGCTGGAAATCCCGCAGGGCGAACCCACCAAGAAAACCCAGATCATCGCGATCTACGGCAAAGGCGGGATCGGCAAAAGCTTCACCCTCGCCAACCTGTCGCACATGATGGCCGAAATGGGCAAACGCGTGCTGCTGATCGGCTGCGACCCCAAGTCTGATACGACCAGCCTGCTGTTTGGCGGCAAGGCTTGCCCTACGATCATCGAAACCTCCTCCAAGAAAAAACTGGCCGGGGAAGAGGTGAAGATTGGTGATGTCTGCTTTAAACGTGGCGGCGTCTTTGCGATGGAACTGGGCGGGCCAGAGGTCGGTCGGGGCTGTGGCGGTCGTGGGATCATCCACGGGTTTGAGTTGTTGGAAAAACTGGGGTTCCACGATTGGGACTTTGACTATGTTCTGCTTGATTTCTTGGGTGACGTGGTCTGCGGCGGCTTTGGCCTGCCCATCGCCCGCGACATGGCGCAAAAGGTGATTTTGGTCGCCTCGAACGATCTGCAAAGCCTGTATGTGGCCAACAATGTCTGCTCGGCGGTGGAGTATTTCCGCAAACTGGGCGGCAATGTCGGCATCGCGGGTCTGGTGATCAACAAGGATGATGGCACGGGCGAAGCTGCCGCCTTTGCCAAGACGGTTGGCATTCCGGTGCTGGCCGCCATCCCGCAAGACGATGATCTGCGCAAGAAAAGTGCGAACTATCAGATTGTTGGCAGCTATGAAAGCCAATGGGGCCCAATGTTTGCGCAACTGGCCGAAGCCGTGGCCATTGCCCCGCCGGTGCGCCCCTCGCCCGTCAACCAAGACGGATTGCTTAGCTTGTTCTCGGCCGAAGTGACGGGGGCTGATTTTGTGCTGATGCCCGCCAGTGACGCCGATATGCGCGGCAAAAATGCCGTTTTGAAGAAATCCCTTGAAGTGGTGTATGACAATGTTTGATCTGGAAACCCTGGCCCAGTTTGAAGCAGCCCTGCAACGCATGTCCGGGGCATCCCGGAAATGAGCGAAGTCAGTTATGACAAAGCCAATCAGGCACCTTTGACCGAGATTTCCTCGGTCGATTTGCCCGAACCGCAGGGTGCAGAACCCGTGGACGGCATGGGTTGTCATGCTGGCGCTGAAACCATGCAAGCGGCGGCCCGCGCGGCGGGCAATTCGGAACTACTGGATCAATACGCCCGCGATTATCCGCAAGGGCCGCATGACAAGCCGCAAAGCATGTGCCCCGCCTTTGGGTCGCTGCGGGTAGGCTTGCGGATGCGGCGGGTGGCGACAGTGCTGTCGGGATCGGCCTGCTGTGTTTATGGCTTGACCTTTGTCAGCCACTTTTACGGCGCGCGGCGGTCGGTGGGCTATGTGCCGTTCAACTCGGAATCCTTGGTGACGGGCAAGCTGTTTGAAGACATCCGCGATGCGGTGCATGAACTGGCAGATCCTGAGCGTAACGATGCGATCGTGGTCACCAACCTGTGCGTGCCCACGGCTTCGGGTGTGCCGCTGAAACTGTTGCCTAGTGAAATCAACGGCGTGCGCATTGTCGGCATCGACGTGCCGGGCTTTGGCATCCCCACCCATGCCGAGGCCAAGGATGTTCTGGCCGGTGCCATGCTGAAATACGCCCGCGCCGAGATTGAGGCTGGCCCCGTGGCCGCCCCCGCCGCTGGCCGCTCTGATCGGCCGCAAGTGGCGCTGTTGGGCGAAATGTTCCCCGCTGATCCGATGATGATCGGCGCAATGCTGGCCCCGCTTGGGCTGGCCACCGGCCCTGTGGTGCCCTGCCGCGAATGGCGCGAGCTTTATGCCGCCCTTGACTGCGATGTCGTGGCCGCCATCCACCCCTTCTACACCGCCGCCGTGCGCGAGTTTCAGGCGGCTGGCCGCAAGGTTGTAGGCTCGGCCCCCGTCGGCGTGGACGGCACAGCCGCATGGTTGGCCGCGATTGGCGATGCTTACAATGTCGACCCCGCACGGGTTGCGGCAGCGCAGAACGCTTTCCTGCCGGCTATCAAAGGCGCTTTGGCGGGCAGTGCGATCAAGGGCACCATCACGCTGTCGGGCTATGAAGGCTCTGAACTGCTCGTAGCGCGCTTGCTGATCGAATCAGGCGCTTATGTGCCCTATGTTGGCACCGCCTGCCCCAAAAGCCAGTGGAGCGCGCCGGATCTGGAATGGCTGGAAGCCAAAGGCGTCAAGGTCAAGTTCCGCGCCAGTCTGGAAGACGACGCCTCGGCGATGGAAGCGATCCGGCCCGATCTGGCCATTGGCACAACCCCGTTGGTGCAAAAGGCCAAAGAGCTTGCGATACCAGCCCTGTATTTCACCAACCTCATTTCCGCCCGCCCCTTGATGGGGCCTGCGGGGGCTGGGTCTTTGGGCCAAGTGGTCAATGCGGCCATCGCCGGACGCGCGCGTATGGAAGGCATGAAAGCCTTTTTCGAAGGCGTGGGCAAAGGCGACACCGCAGGCATCTGGGAAGGCTCTCCCAACCTGCGCCCCGACTTCCGCGCGCTGCACCAAAAGAAACTCGACAAGGCCGCCAAAGCTGCCAAAGCCGAGGAGATGATCTGATGTTGATCCAAGATCACGATCGGGCAGGGGGCTATTGGGGCGCTATCTATGCGTTCTGTGCCGCCAAAGGGCTGCAAGTGGTGATCGACGGGCCGGTGGGCTGCGAAAACCTGCCGGTAACATCCGTTCTGCATTACACCGATGCCCTGCCGCCGCATGAATTGCCCATTGTCGTCACAGGCTTGGGCGAGGAAGAACTGGGTCGTGACGGCACCGAAGGGGCGATGCGGCGCGCGTGGAAAACGCTGGATCCGGCTTTGCCTGCGGTGGTTGTGACGGGGTCTATCGCCGAAATGATCGGCGGCGGTGTCACGCCCATGGGCACCAACATTCAACGCTTTTTGCCGCGCACGATTGACGAGGATCAGTGGCAAACTGCTGACCGCGCCATGACATGGATCTTCACCGAATTTGGCCAGACCAAAGGCCGGATGCCGCCCGAAACGGCGCGTCCTGACGGATCAAAGCCGCGCGTTAACATTCTTGGGCCAATGTACGGCGTGTTTAACATGGCGTCTGACCTGCACGAGATCCGCCGCTTGGTCGAAGGCATCGGGGCCGAGGTCAATATGGTGATGCCGCTAGGTGCCCATGTGGCCGAGATGCGCAATCTGGTCAACGCCGATGTCAACATTGTCATGTACCGCGAATTTGGCCGTGGCTTGGCAGAAGTCTTGGGCAAACCCTATCTGCAAGCGCCCTTTGGCATTGATTCCACAACGAAATTCCTGCGCACCTTGGGTGACTTGCTGGGGCTGGACCCCGAGCCTTTCATCGAAAAGGAAAAGCATTCCACGCTGAAGCCCGTCTGGGATCTGTGGCGGTCGGTGACGCAAGACTTTTTTGCCACGGCCAGCTTTGGCATTGTCGCCAATGAAACCTATGCGCGCGGCGTGCGCGCCTATCTGGAAGGCGACCTTGGCCTGCCCTGCGCTTTTGCCGTGGCGCGGATTCCGGGCAAAAAGACCAATAATGACGCCGTGCGCGCCCTGCTCAAACAGCACCGTCCGCTGGTTGTCATGGGGTCGATCAACGAAAAGATGTATCTGGCGGAAATGAAGGGCGGCTTTGGCCCTGCCCCCAGTTTCATCCCCGCGTCTTTCCCGGGTGCCGCCATTCGCCGCGCCATCGGTACGCCTATGATGGGATTTTCGGGCGCTGTCTGGATTTTGCAAGAAGTGTGCAACAGCCTGTTTGACGCGCTGTTTCACATACTGCCCTTGGGCACCGAGATGGACTCGGCCCAAGCTACACCCACAACGCTGCGCCGCGACTTCCCTTGGGATGTCGATGCGCAGGCCGCTTTGGACAGAATTGTAAATACGCACCCCATTCTTACCCGGATCAGCGCCGCAAGGTCGCTGCGCGATGCTGCCGAAAAGGCAGCACTTGATTCCGGGGCCGAGCGGGTGGTGCGCGAAACCGTGGAGGGCCTGCAAGGCGCAGCCCTGTCACTTAACGAGGGCGTAAGATCATGAGCGACTACACCGCCAATGGGGATCTGCATCACGTCAAGCGCGTGAACAAGGCCGAGTTTATCATCTACTTTGCCATGATCGTGTGCCTGGCACTTCTGCCGCACATGATCGGCTGGACCTACCAGTTGATCCGTCACGCAAGCCTGCCCCGGTTAAACCCGGTGGCGCGGGCCTGGAAAGACGCGCAGGCGGTGACGCCCATGATTTTTCGCGGGTAACCGCGCAACAGAATTCGCCCTTCCCATGAGGGGGATGGCGAAACATCGGAGGGGCATTCTGCCCACCGTGACCCGGCCGCAGGGAATGCGGCGTCAGTCCGAATGTCCGGAGGATACTATGGCTGATAAATCTGACCTGTCTTTCACAGGTCTCACCGACCAGCAGGCGCAGGAACTGCACTCGGTCTATATGAGCGGGCTTTGGTTGTTCGTGACCATTGCCGTAATCGCGCATTTGGCCGTGTACATTTGGCGTCCGTGGTTCTGAGGGGGAAAAAGACATGAGCAAGTTTTACAAAATCTGGCTGATCTTCGATCCCCGTCGCGTGTTTGTGGCACAGGGCGTTTTCCTGTTCCTGCTCGCCGCGATGATCCACCTCGTTCTGCTGTCAAACCCGTCTTACAACTGGTTCGACATTGCGACGGCCAAGCACGGCTACGCGCCGGCAGTGCCCGCAGCACCGGCCCCGTAAAGGGGTTGCATTTGGTGCGGGCGACATCAGCCGCCCGCACCAACTTAAATCTTTGGTCCTACATCTGACGGTTTCTGGCGCAGGTTCGCAGTCACGAAACCCTCGGTCCAATGCGGAGAGGGAAGCATGGCACTGCTCAGCTTCGAGCGAAAATACCGCGTGCCGGGTGGCACGCTTGTCGGCGGGAACCTGTTCGACTTTTGGGTCGGGCCGTTCTACGTGGGCTTCTTTGGGGTCACAACATTCTTTTTTGCCGTGTTGGGCACCATTTTGATATTTTACGGGGCGGCCATGGGGCCGACCTGGAACCCCTGGCTGATTTCGATTGATCCGCCAGATATCGCTTTAGGCCTGGGCCTTGCGCCTATGCTGCAAGGCGGGCTGTGGCAGATCATCACCTTTTGCGCCATTGGAGCCTTTGTAAGCTGGGCGCTACGCGAGGTGGAAATTTGCCGCAAGCTGGGCATCGGGCTGCAAGTGCCCTTGGCCTTTGGCATTGCGATTTTTGCCTATGTCACCCTGACTGTGATCCGCCCCATGTTGATGGGCGCTTGGGGCTATGCCTTTCCCTACGGGATCTTTAGCCACCTCGATTGGGTGTCTAACACCGGCTACACTTACGGCAACTTTCACTACAACCCGCTGCATATGATTGCTGTCACCCTGTTTTTCACCAATACCTTGGCCTTGGCGCTGCATGGCGGCCTTGTGCTGTCGGCGGCCAATCCGCCCAAGGGGCAGTTGATGAAAACCCCCGATCACGAGGACACGTTCTTTCGCGATCTGATCGGCTATTCGGTTGGCACCTTGGGCATCCACCGCGTGGGGCTGTTGTTGGCCGTAAACGCCGCTTTCTTTAGCGCGCTGTGTATCGTGGTTTCGGGCACGATTTGGTTCGACCAATGGGTTGATTGGTGGAACTGGTGGCTGAACCTGCCAATATTTGCGAATGTTCATGGGGGCGTAAATGGCTGAGTATCAGAACTTTTTCACCCAGGTTCAGGTCAGCGCCGCCCCTGAAATGGGGATGGTGGAAGGGGTAGACGTCGGCCAGCGCACCAAAGGTGCCAGCTTCTCGACCCTGATGGGATGGATCGGCAACGCCCAGTTGGGGCCAATCTATCTGGGCACCTTTGGCGTGGTGAGCATTATCACCGGCCTTATCTGGTTCGAAATCATCGGCTTTTGGTTCTGGCGTCAGGCGGGCTATGATCCGGCTGTGTTCTTGCGCGATCTGTTCTGGCTGTCGCTGGAACCGCCAGCGCCGGAATGGGGCCTGCGGATCCCGCCTCTGGATCAGGGCGGCATGTTCTTGTTGGCGGGGTTCTTCTTTTTCATCTCGCTCTGGTCATGGTGGCTGCGCACCTATCTGCGGGCAGAGGCTTTGGGCATGGGCAAGCACATCGCTTGGGCCTTTGCTGCGGCCTTGTGGCTGGTGATGGTGTTGGGCTTGATCCGCCCGGTGCTGATGGGAAGCTGGTCGGAAGCCGTGCCCTATGGCATCTTCTCGCACCTTGATTGGACCAACTTGTTCAGTCTGACCTATGGGAACCTGTTCTATAACCCCTTCCATGCCCTCAGCATCGTGTTCCTCTACGGTTCGGCCCTGCTGTTTGCCATGCATGGGGCAACGATCCTGTCAGTCACCCGTCTGGGCGGCGACCGGGAATTGGAGCAGATCGTGGACCGTGGCACAGCCTCTGAACGCGCCGCTTTGTTCTGGCGCTGGACCATGGGCTTTAACGCCACAATGGAAGGCATCCACCGCTGGGCTTGGTGGTTTGCCATTCTGGTGCCGATCACCGGCGGGATTGGCATCCTTTTGACCGGAACTGTTGTTGATAACTGGTATGTCTGGGCGCAAGACCACGGATACGCGCCGCTTTAATAGGAGCTGTCATGTCTGGTGTGAACTACCTTGAAGACCAAAACCCTACTGTACGCCTGCGCGTTTGGGCTTTGGGACAAATGATCTGGGGCGGCTTTATGGCCAGCGTTGGCCTTATCGCCCTAGGTCTTGTGTTGCTGGCGATCTGGGGCGTGGGGCAGCTTCTGGACGAAAGAAGCAAAACCGCACCTTCGCCCTATAGCGCGCTGCAGATCGTGCAAACGCAGGACATCGTCTGATGACCTCGTGGACCGAGAGCCCCTGCCCTCGGTCCGCCACGACGTTCGGGCCTTTTGCCGGCCCAAACCTGGGCACCTATCGCAGCCCGGTTCCCTTCCTGTTGGCAACAGGGACCTGGTGCCGTGTGTCAGCCACCCGGCACCTTTTTTATTGAAAGGCCAATCTCATGTCGCTGCTTGATAACGTCTCCTCTCCCGCTGATCTGAAAGCGTTGAGCGATGGCGAATTGGGGCGATTGGCCGATGAAGTGCGGGCTGAAGTGATTTCGGTCGTCTCTAAAACCGGCGGGCATCTGGGGTCGTCTTTGGGGGTGGTGGAATTGACGGTGGCGATCCATGCCGTCTTTGACACGCCGGTGGATAAGTTGATCTGGGATGTCGGCCACCAGTGCTACCCCCACAAAATCCTGACCGGGCGGCGCGACCGGATGCACAGCCTGCGCCAAGAGGGCGGGGTTTCAGGCTTTACCAAACGCTCGGAAAGCACCTACGACCCCTTTGGCGCGGCGCATTCTTCGACCAGCATTTCTGCAGCTTTGGGCTTTACCATAGGGCGCGACATGGGCCACCCCACGGGCGATGCCATCGCCGTGATCGGCGATGGGGCCATCACCGCCGGCATGGCCTATGAGGCGATGAACGCCGCAGGCCATCTGGGCAAGCGGATGTTTGTCATCCTGAATGATAATGACATGAGCATCGCCCCCCCCGTGGGCGCGTTGAACCGCTACCTCAACGGGTTGTCGCGCCATAAGCCCTTTGATCTTCTGCGCGACATGGCCGAAGGCTTTGAAGCTGCCCTGCCCGGCCCCCTGCGGGAAGGCGCGCGGCGAGCACGGCAGATCGTCACGGGTGCACCCTCTGGGGCCACCCTGTTTGAGCAACTGGGCTTTTCCTATATTGGCCCAGTGGATGGCCATTCGATGCCCGAGCTTCTCGCCACACTGCGCGCCGCAAAATCCCGCGCCACAGGGCCAGTGCTAATTCACGCCATTACGGTGAAGGGCAAAGGCTATGCCCCGGCCGAAAATTCGGCCGACAAGTATCACGGCGTGGCCAAGTTTGATGTGGTGTCCGGCACGCAGGCCAAGGCCAAGTCGAACGCGCCCGCTTATACGTCGGTCTTTGGCCGCTGCTTGACCGAAGCGGCTGCCCGCGATGGCAAGATTGTGGCAGTGACGGCGGCTATGCCCTCTGGCACGGGATTAGACATCATGGCCGAACGCTTTCCGGCACGGGTGTTTGATGTGGGGATTGCTGAACAACACGGCGTGACTTTTGCGGCAGGGATGGCAGCTTCGGGGCTAAAGCCCTTTGTGGCGATCTATTCCACCTTTTTGCAGCGCGGCTATGACCAGATCGTGCATGACGTGGCATTGCAGGGCTTGCCCGTGCGCTTTGCCATCGACCGTGCGGGGCTGGTTGGGGCCGACGGGGCCACCCATGCCGGCGCCTTTGACGTAGGCTTTCTGGCCAACCTGCCCGGATTTGTCGTCATGGCCGCCGGAGACGAGGCGGAGCTGAGCCATATGGTCGCCACCGCCGCCGCCTATGACCAAGGCCCGATCTCGTTTCGTTATCCGCGCGGCGAGGGCAGCGGCGTGCAAATGCCCGATCAAGGACAGGTTTTGCAAATCGGCAAAGGGCGCGTGCTGCGCCAAGGGAGTGATGTGGCCCTGCTGTGCTTTGGCGCGCATCTGCCGGAATGTTTGCTGGCAGCCGAAGGGCTGGCAGCGCGGGGCATTTCTGTCACCGTGGCTGATGCCCGCTTTGCCAAGCCTTTGGACACCGACCTGATCAATCAACTGGCGCGCCACCATCAGGCCCTTATCACCGTGGAACAAGGTGCAAGTGGGGGCTTTGGGGCGCAGGTGCTGGAGTATATGGCAAATTCTGGCGGGCTAGATCACGGCGTGCGCCTGCGCACCCTAACCCTGCCCGACCGCTTTATCGAACAAGCCAGCCCCGCCGCCATGTATGCCGATGCGGGGCTTAGCGTGGCGGATATCACCCGCACGGTAGAGCGTGTCTTGCCGCCAAGGGTGCAAGCGTTGCGCGCCTAGAGGTTGCGCATAAAAAAGCCCCCGGAAAACTCCGGGGGCTTTTTGCTATATGGGTTATATCACTGCGCAGGGCTGAACTGCGCCAAATACGCGTAAACGTCAGCGGCACTGGCCGCATCTTTGACCTTGAAAGCCATTTTGGACTTAGCCGGTCCACCAAGTTTGGCTTTCAGGAACGACGTTGGATCTTGCGCATATTCTACAAAGTTTACTTCATCCCAAACCAAACCGGCCGCACCAGCGGCCACAATGGATTCGCCGTATTTGAAGCCTTCGTAGGTGCCAGCCTGACGGCCAACCAAACCATAAAGGTTCGGGCCAACCTTGCCTTTGCCAGCCAAGACTTTGCCGTCACCATCAATCACCGCATGGCAAGTTTGGCAGGTTTTGAAAACAGCCTCACCTTTTGTAGGGTCGCCAGCGGCGAAGGCGGGGGATGCAGCGGTGGCCAAAACCGCAAGAATGGCCAGTGTAAATTTCATCGGGATCTCCCTAGTGTTCAACGTTTATACGCACCCACCCTAAGGGTGGATCACAGTTTTGTCACCTTACGCCACGGCGCGCGCCAGCGCGCACTGTTGCCATAACGAATGCAAGGCCTGACCAAGGTGATCAATGTCGGCATCGCTATGGAAGGGCGAGGGCGTTATGCGCAAACGCTCTGTCCCTTTGGGCACGGTGGGGTAGTTGATCGGCTGCACATAGATACCCCAATCGCGCATCAAAATGTCAGAGATCATCCGGCACTTGACCGGATCGCCGATCACCACGGGCACGATGTGGCTTTCATTGGCCATATGCGGAATGCCAAATTTATCCAACTTTGCCCGCAGCTTGGCCACTTGGGCCCGCTGACCCTCGCGCTCTACCTGCGAAGTCTTGAGATGCTTGATCGACGCCGTCGCCGCCGCAGCGATGGCGGGGGGCAGGGCTGTGGTGAAAATAAACCCCGAAGCAAAGCTGCGGATAAAATCGCACAGATTGGCCGAGCCGGTGATATAGCCGCCGACCACGCCGTAAGCTTTGCCCAAAGTGCCTTCGATTAGATCAATCTGGTCAGCCAGACCTTCACGCTCGCTGACACCGCCGCCGCGCGGGCCATACATGCCCACGGCATGCACCTCGTCGATATAGGTCAGCGCGCCATGGGCCTTGGCGACCTGCACGATTTCCTTAATGGGGGCAATGTCGCCGTCCATGGAATAGACGCTTTCAAAGGCGACGATCTTGGGCCTGTCCCCCACAGCCGCCAGTTTGCGGTCAAGATCGCGCCAGTCGTTGTGGTTCCAGATCACCTTGTCGGCGCGCGAATGGCGCACCCCTTCGATCATGCTGGCATGGTTGCCTGCATCCGACAGAATCACAGCATCCTTGATCCGGCTGCCCAAGGTCGACAAAGCCGCCCAGTTTGACACATAGCCCGATGTGAACAGCAGCGCCGCGTCCTTACCGTGCAGATCGGCCAGTTCCGCCTCTAGCAGCAGGTGTTTGTGGTTGTTGCCCGAAATGTTGCGCGTGCCGCCTGCACTTATGCCGCCGTCTTGCACAGCCTCGACCATTGCTTTGACCACATCAGGATGCTGGCCCATGCCAAGGTAATCGTTCGAGCACCACACCGTCACTTCGGCCACTTTACCGTCTTTGTGATTGTTGGCCCTTGGGTAAGACCCGCGCTTACGGTCAAGCTCGGCAAAGGTGCGGTAATTGCCTTCGGCTTTCAACGCGTCAAGCTGGCTGCGGAAAATCTGATCAAAGTCCATTAGCGTCCCCAAGATCTTTTTGCGGTTTTGCGGCGGGCATCATCCAGCGCCACAGCTTTTCGTCTGGCAGTGGCAGCACCATAAACCAGTGCTCTAGCAAGGCCAGCAGGCATAGGCAGGTGAGGAGCGCATAGCCCACAGACATACCCGGGTGTTCTACATTGATCGCCCGTTCCAAAAGCAGGGCGGAAAATACGGTCAGGCACGAAACAGAAACCGGAAAAAGCGCTGTCATGCGCCCAATGCGGAAGTGGCTGGCCAGATGGGACAGCGGCTTGGGCAAAAAGTGCACATTGATGCGCGGAACGCCCAGAAACAGGTTCAACTTGGCCGAAATGCGGGCAACGAAAAGCAGCGCAAAGGTGCCGAAGGCAAAAGGATTGGCCGCGTCAATCGTGGCAAGGCCCAAACCGGCCAAAGTTGCCACCAACAGCGCCTCGTGCCAGGCAATCGTGCCCACTGCGCGCCAAAAGCGATCTTTTTGCGAGGCGAACGGCGGGCAGGGGTGGGTGTTGGGGCCAGTGATCACACCCGACAGAAAGGCCAATTCGATCCAACCCCAAAGGGCCAAGGCGGCCAGAAAGGCCAGATAGATGCCTTCCGTCGACAAGTCCATCAAAGATGCACGCGCGGCAAGCAAACCAACCGCAAGCAAGGGCAGTCCCACAATCACCGAAGTTTTGTGATCTTGCGCCGTGCCATTATCGGCCACGCGAACCCGCCATAGGATGATGCCTGTGGAAAACCACCAAAGAAACAAGGTGATGAGGGCTGCAACCCAAGGGCTATCGATCATGCCGCCCCCTTAGACACGCGATAGACGACACGCAGGCGCGCCGTCTGGTGGGCATATGACAGACACTGTTCAATAGACCGGTTCCATCCGCACGCTTTTGGGCGGCTCACTTTTGATCACAGGAATCGTGTACAGCGACACAAAAGTCACAGCCGCGATCACCGCACCCCGCTTGGCCTTGACCCACCCGGCCAAACCGCCTTGCCTTTTACCCGCATCCATCATGCCAAAGGCATCGCGCATGCGGCGCAGGTTGGGCAGCCAGCGTTTGTGGTCAATGTCCAGCTCCACCGGGAAAACCTGCCGCGCAATGGCAGAGGTTTTGCGGTACACCTCTTGGTCATACCATTCGATATCGACGCCCAAGGCCTTGTGGAATTCCGGCCGCGCATGGTCGCGGACATACATGGTCGAATAGACCGCCGTCAAAAAGAAGCGGATCCATAGCTTGTTGGCGAAGGATTGCGTCAACTTGGGGTCGGTGCGCATCAGCAAAGCGAAGGCTTCGCCATGGCTGAATTCGTCATTGCACCATTCGCGGAACCATTTGAAAATCGGGTGAAAGCGTTGGTCAGGGTTGGCTTCCAGATGGCGGAAGATGGTGATGTAGCGCGCATAGCCAATCTTTTCCGACAGATAGGTGGCGTAAAAGATGAATTTTGGCCGGAAATAGGTGTATTTCTTGGCCTTGGTCAGAAAGCCAAGGTTCACAGCCACACCCGCCTCGCGCAGCGCATCGTTGATAAAGCCGGCATGGCGGGCTTCATCGCGGGCCATGAAGTTGAACAGTTCGCAGATGTCGGGATTGTTGCCGCGCCGCTTCATTTCCTTGTAAAGCACGCAGCCCGAAAACTCGGCGGTGCAGGATGAAACCAGAAAATCGATAAACTCGCGCTTAAGCTTGGGCTCCATCCCGTCCCAATCGGCGTCCCATTCGGCATTTTTCTTGAAATGGGCCTTGTTTGGGTCAGAGCGCATCTTTTCCAAAAGCGCATCCCAGTCGGCGCGTACCGGCGTGACATCAATGCGGTCCATCTCGTCAAAGTCGGTGGTGTAAAAGCGCGGGTTCAACAGGGTGGTTTCGGTGGCCATGGCCTGCGTGTCTTGCTGGGTTTGAACGGCGAGCTCGGCATATTCAGCGTCTAGCGCCTTGGGGGTCGCGTTCATAGTGTCACCTCATCGGAGAACGAAAATTCGCATAATTCCATAAAACCAAAGTCACCCGTCATCCGGGTCCACATTCGTTCCAGCGCCGAGGCGCGGGTGATTGTGGCTTGGCGATCTTCAATGATCAACTCGCCATAAGCGGCAAGGATCGGTTTGCCATGCACCAGAACCTCGTCGCCCGGATGAACAACAGCGCCATTGTTAAACTTCACATGCGCATGCAGGCTTTCGAAGCGATGACTGACTTCGACAGTGCAAGGCACGTCCTCGGCATATCGACTGAAAATTCCCATCGTTTGGTTCCCATTCTTGTTGTTAGTTTTGCGACATGAGCCGTTCGAACGCGGCCCTATTGTCTGATCCGAAGGCGCCCAATTCGGCACTCCATCCAGAGTGGTCATCCACGGCCGACAGGCGGCCATTTTCATATCTTACAATACGCAAAGGAAGCAGTTTATCAACACCCGCTGTCAGGCGGGCGCGTTCCATTGCGTTTTGAATGACGGTGATAAAGCCGCCATGGGGCAGGTCTATCAAGACGTTTCCATCGGTATCAAGCACGGTGACAGCCTGCGCCCCACCACCTTGCAGGATGATCGACCGCTCTTGCACCACCTCGGCCGATTTTGGCACACCCACGTGGGCGCGGCCGGAATAGACAGCATAAGACACAAGAAGCAGGCTGGTCAGCACCAGAGCCAGAATGGCCCGCAGCAAGGGCGCGGGGATTTTATCTGGGTCATCTGACGGGCGGGTGTAGGTGACAGACATGGGGCTACTCCGCCGCACTAAGGGTAAGGCCGGTGCGGGCCAAGGTGACTTCAGGTTGGTTCAAACGCGTCTGCGCAGCATCAGCCAGTAGTTTGGCCACGCGCTTTGCATCAGGGATGCAGCGTAGCATCGGGTGGGTTTTTCCCATATGCCACGGGCGCACATGGGGCCAGCAGACCAGATAGGAAATGGTCGTATCGCCCATGGTTTCCAGTGCAATCGACCCCGTACCATCCTTGCGCAGCGCCAGATTGGCATTGGCCACCTGTTTGAACGGAATGTTCAGGGTCACCGTCAAAGCCGCCCCGATCCGCATCGCCACGCGGGCGGTGGTTAAGGTGTAAAGCGTTGAGCGCGCTTGGATCATCGCCACAAGATAGACCATGGCGCAAAACGCTAAACCAATGACCAGATAGGGCAGCGTCACCAAAAGGCCCTCGCCCAGCGTATCGCCGATGATCGAGGCGCGCCAGATGGCCAGCGCCACAAAGTAGCCAGCAAACCACGTCATTTTATAAGCATCGCGCGCCAAGGCAAAGCTGCTTGGGCGGCCCTGCCAAAGGATCTCCTCGCCCAAAGGCGGGCGGGCCGGCAGGCCCGCCACTGGTTCTGAAG
>CAXNKP010000006.1:0-20519 GCA_964202815.1 Stagnihabitans sp.
CGCTCGTCGTCGCTGCACTGGGGGTCGCCGGGCGGGCCCTTGTGGTCTTTGTCTGTCGTGCCGATCAGGGTGAAATCCTGCTCGTAGGGGATGGCAAAAATAATTCGGCCATCCTCGCCTTGAAAGAAATAGCAGCGGTCGTGGTCGAACAGTTTTTTGGTGACGATATGCGACCCGCGCACCAACCGCACCCCTTCGGAGGAGTTGATCCGCGCCACATTGCGGATGATATCCTCGACCCAAGGCCCGCCAACATTGACCAAGGCGCGGGCTTCGTGGGTGTGCGTGCCATCGGACCCTTGTGTAACAACGGCCCACACATCGCCGCGCCGTTCGGCACTGATGACCCGGGTGCGCGTCAAAATCTGCGCGCCTTTTTGCGCCGCATCGCGGGCGTTGAGCGAAACAAGCTTGGCGTCTTCGATCCAGCAGTCGGAATATTCATAGGCCCGTGCGAAACGCGGTTGCAGCGGCTTTCCGGCAGGATCGGCATGAAGGTTCAAGGTGCGGGTGGCGGGCAAGATCTTGCGGCCCCCCATCGTGTCATACAAAAACAACCCCAAGCGGATCAGCCAAGCGGGCCTGCGCCCTTTCATCCAAGGCATAAAGGTCGCTATCAGCCGCCCCGTGGGTGTGTCGCCTTCAAAGCGCATGTTGGGATGATAGGGCAGCACAAAGCGCATTGGCCAAGATATATGGGGCATGGCCACCAGCAGGGTTTCACGCTCTTCCAAAGCCTCACGCACGAGGCGGAGTTCGAAATATTCCAAATATCGCAAGCCGCCGTGAAAAAGCTTTGTCGAGGCGGAAGAAGTCGCCTGCGCCAAATCGCCCTGTTCCGCCAGAACAACCGAAAGACCACGACCTACCGCATCGCGCGCGATGCCGCAGCCGTTGATGCCGCCGCCAATAATAAAAAGATCAACCACCTTGGGCTGGTCTATCCTCGACATGCAGATTCCCTTCGCTGACGACATTGAAAAGGCGCCAATTATGCCCCTCTGTCAACTATTTTCTTCGAATTCTCGCAAAAACGCGCAAACCGAACATTTCGGCGCATGTGCAGCAAAGGCAGATTGAAGAGGCGATCTTATTCGAAAGACTTAGAGAATTGATGCCGCATTGCAGAAAAGTAGGGAAATCATCTTTGCGCACCATAAGGGCTTGCTCAAAGTCGAAACCTGATGGAACATTCCTTTGGCGCGAAAAGTGCAAAAGGAACAGGACATGGCGCTGAGCTTTCGACAAAGCGAAATTCTGGATATTGCCAAGACCCAAGGTCGGGTTGTGGTCGAAGATCTGGCTCAGCGCTTTGATGTGACCTTGCAAACCATCCGCCGCGACCTGACCGAACTGGCCGACATGGGCTATGTGGACAGGGTGCATGGCGGGGCGGTCCCGCGCACCGGGGTTGCTAATCTGGGCTATGACGAGCGCCGCCGCCTGAATGAAGGCGCCAAGACCGCCATCGCGCGGGCCTGCGCGGCTGCCATTCCGGACAATTCGTCGATCATCATCAACCTTGGCACCTCGACCGAGGCTGTGGCGCGCGAATTGCTCAACCATCGTAACCTAACGGTGATCACCAACAACATGAACGTGGCCAACATTCTGGCCGCCAACCCCGGCTGTGATGTCATGGTGGCGGGCGGGGCGCTCAGGCGGTCGGACGGCGGTTTGGTGGGCGAGTTGACCACCCATTTTTTTGAGCAATTCAAGGTGGATGTCGCAATCATCGGCGCATCTGCTGTGGATGCCGAGGGCGAACTGCTGGATTATGACTTGGCCGAGGTGCGGGTGGCCAAAGCCATCATCCGTCAGGCGCGGCGCACCTTTCTGGTCTGCGATCATTCCAAATTGACGCGCTCGGCCCCGGTGCGGCTGGCATCTTTGCGCGAGATCAGCGAAATGTTTACCGACCAACCCCTGCCCGAGGATCTGGCCCAGCGGTGCCGCGAATGGCAAACGAAGATCAACGTGCCATGACCGCGTCTGATCGGCCCTTTGGCGTGGCGGGTGTGGCATGAAACAG
Source organism: Stagnihabitans sp. (assembly GCA_964202815.1). Classification (GTDB taxonomy): domain Bacteria; phylum Pseudomonadota; class Alphaproteobacteria; order Rhodobacterales; family Rhodobacteraceae; genus Stagnihabitans. The sequence continues at coordinate 2,033 of CAXNKP010000006.1, forward strand.
CACAGCAATGCCGCATGGGCACTGATGCTGCCCGCCGCATTGGTAATGACCTTTGTCGCGGTTTTGCCATTGCTTGCCGTGCTGAACTATTCGTTCCATGACATCTTTAGTCTGGAAAAGGTGTTTTGGGTCGGCACGGATTGGTATGCGATGATCGTCGCCACCCCGCGCTTTTGGGCCAGCCTTGGGCGTAGCGCGCTATTCTCGACCTTGGCGCTGACCATTCAACTGCCTTTGGGCATCGCGATTGCCTTGATGCTGCGCAAAGTGGGCGCGCGCGGGGCAAGCCTTATGTTGATGTGCTTGGCTATACCTTTGGTTGTGCCCACCAATATGATTGCCGGCCTTTGGTTGGTCTTGATCCGGCCAGAGGGATTGGGCGGTCAAGCCCTATCCGCGCTGCATCTGACGCTGGATTACAAATTTACCGCCCTGCACACTTGGGTTCTGATCTTGGTGGTGGACACGTGGCATTGGTTGGGGCTGGTGGTTGTTTTGGCCTATGCTGGCTTGTCGTCAATTCAACCGGCCTATTATCAGGCGGCGGCGGTGGATAGTGCCTCGCGCTGGGCAGTATTTCTCTGGATCGAGTTGCCACACATCTCGGGCGCACTGTGGATCGTGTTGCTATTGCGCTTGGTCGATAGTTTCATGATCTATACCGAGGTGATGACAATCAACGCCGGCGGCCCCAATGATGCGACAACTTTTTTGTCGCTGGAATTGGGCGAGGATATCAAAGCCTATAGCTATGGTACTGCGGCGGCGCGGGCGATGGTGGATTTTGTCTTTGTGCTCACGTTCGTTTTTGTCTTTGTAAAATTGCGCCAATCGGGCGATAGGGATAAGGGCAAAACAGCATGACGGGCGGTGGAGTGCTGCGTCTTTTTGCCTGTGTCGCTTTGGCGGGATTTGTGCTGCTTCCTTTGGGGCAGGCGGTCGTTTTAAGCTTTACCGCAACCTTAGAGGCAGAGGGCGTGGCGCAGGGCTCGATTGGCCTGCACAATTACGTCAATATTTTGCGCACGCCCGAACTGCGCGCCTCGATTGGTAATTCTGTCACCTATGTGATGTTCAACGTGGCCTTTTGCCTGTTGGCTGGCCTGCCGGCGGCCTATGGATTGGCCCGTTATAATTTCATTGGGGACAGGCATTTTTTGCTACTCCTTTTGGCCTTTCGCGTCACTCCGCCCGTGGTTCTATCGCTGCCGATCTTTATCTTGTTCGCGCGGATGGGGCTGGTGAATTCCCCCATAGGCATTGCCTTGGTGCATTGTGTATTCAACTTGCCGATTGCGATCTGGATTTTGGAAAGCTTTATCGCAGCCATTCCACGGTCTTTCGATGAAATGGCCTTTATTGACGGGCATAGCCGCACGGGGTTTATTCTTCGCTTTCTGATCCCCGCCATCGCGCCCGGCATCGCGGTGGCCGCCTTTTTCTGTTTCATCTTTTCTTGGGTCGAGGTGGTATTTGCCCGTATGTTGACCGTGACCGCCGGAAAACCCATCACCCAAGCGATCACGGCCCTGTTTACATTTCGTACCGATTGGGGGCTTGTCATGGCCATGACGATATTTTCCCTGCTTCCCGGCGTGCTGATGATCTTCTTGGTCCGCAACCAACTCGCCCGCGGATTTGTGATCAGAACTTAACTGTGGGTCTTGCGATCCAACACGCCGGGTTGGTGCCTAAATGCGTCGCAAGGACAGGGCCTGCGCAGGGCGGACGCGCACCGCCAGAAGAACGCTAGGGTGGCTTAAGAATGGACCATTTGCATTTGGTGGGGCACTGGACGCTTTTCTGTTTCTGATGCGGATCATGCAACCAAACGGGCTGAAATCCTCGCGCTGATGGGCGGCTAAGCCGTGCCGCGACCGTTCAATCGGCGTCTGGTTTGCGCCAGATGACCTGTTCGGCGGACGGTTTTCTTATGCTTTAGGAAATGCTCCGCGTGATCCTCATGATGTGACAAATACCGGCAAGTCGTGGCCCAAGCTTAACCCCTTTAGCCCGTGCGGCACACCTGCCAAGCCAGAATTAGGGTTTTCACCTTGACGGCGAACCCGGTCGTGCGCCTGCGATCAAGATGCCACAGCATCGCAGGTCTCAAGGGTGACGCAAAACTGACCTTCTGAATGTCTTGACGGCGGCTTTCGTCCCATCGCGCTATCGGATCAAGGTCGCCAACGGGTTGCAAGAAGGCGGCTGATTTTCCCCAAACCTTTAAGACCTTTCGCAATCTCGGCCCCGACTTTTGTCTTGCTCGCAAGCCGCCGCCGGTTGCGTTGGACCATAAGGGCCTCAGGGGCATGCGACAAGATAAGGCTTTCAAGGGCGTCAATGTTCCATTCCGGGTTGGAAAGGCACAAAGGCACCACGCAAGGTTCCTCAAGATCCTCGGCGCAGGCGGCGATCACAACCCCCAGCAAGGCCATGGCCTTTTCTGGCAAGAGGTTTTCGGCAAAGGGCCAGCCGTCCAGCAGAAGGTCAACGCCTGTCAAGGCCACGATCACAGGGGGGCGGCGTCTCATCGCTTGGTCGCAGGCTTGGCGCAGACCAGACAGCAGAGCCGCATCAGGGGCACGGGCGGGGCGGTTGGCCCGGATGGCCCAAAGGACGAGATCCGCTTGCAAAAGCTCTTCCAGAAGGCGGCCCTGAACGGCTTGGCTGCCGTCGATGCCGGCACTGTCGATGAAGGTCAGGTCTGCCTCTTCCACAGAAAAGCGGTGGGTGGTCAGGCCCTGAGTGGTGGGGGTTATGTCGGTCTCACCCAAGCTTTCTTTGGCCAAAGCATTGATCAAGCTTGTCTTGCCCGAGCTTATCTGACCCACGACAAGAACGCGCAGGGGCAAGTCGGCTGCTGGGGCACGGCCCAAATCGGCATGTGTCGCGGCCAGTTCGATCTCCAGCAATTCAGCTTCGGTAAAACGCAGATAGCCGGCATGTAGGTCTATGGCGGCGGCGATAATCTCCTCAAGAAGGATCCGTTGCAGCAGGGTCTGGCCAGAAAACTGCATCCTGCCTATTTCCGGGCTCATCAACAGGTTTTGCGCTTCTTGCAAGATCGCGGCCAGCGGATTGGTCACGCCGCGGTAAAGCCGATAGCTGATCTGACCCGCTTTTGCCGTGCGCGCCAGCCATCTCCTTTGGGTCCAAAGCCACAAAAGCGTGCTGACGCGCACCGTGTCGGCCATGGGTACATAGCGGCGCAAGTCCGCACGCAGGCGGGTGAGGACGCGATCCGCCAGTAACACAGCCTCTGGGATCGAGAAATCCATCGCACCCTTTTGCCCGTCGGAAACGTCTTCGGCTACGCGCTGCAAGAGGGTCAGCGCCATTTTTTGCAGGTCAACCCATGGCAGGGGTTCGTTCAACTTGGCCTGCACCTCTGCACTAAGCCGTAAAAAGACGTCACGTTCTTTGGCTGACCATTCCAGATTGCCCTCGACCACGGGCTGGCCTTTTGGTGCGGGCCGGACCTTGCGTGCCAAACCCCAACTGATCAGGCGAAAACCGGTGATGACCAGCGTTGTCGTAACGACGAAAGGCAAAAGCCAGCCATGTTCGCTCAGCCAAAGTGCGCCAAGCAGGATCAGTGCTGCAAAGGGCGCAACATGCAGACCCACCGACAGGGCCAATCGCCCGCGCAGGAACGTCCGAACCAGGGCCTTAAGTCCGCCCAAGACCTGCCCCTTTCATCGCTTCGGCAAATCGGTTCCGCAGGTCCGTGTCTTCAACCGACTGACCCTGTTTTTGCTGGTAAAACCACCAAGCGGCCGTGCGTCCCAAGCCCCAAGTCACTGCAAAACCCGCAGTGGCGCCCGCTGCAGCCCCAGCAATCGTGCCGACCCCTGGCACAAGTTGGACCAGTTCTCGCAGCGCAATCCGGGCCGCTTGGCCCCCGATCAGCCCCAAACCCAAGGCCGATCCCATTGCGACGACCTGTTTGGTATCCCACGGCACGCCATACCGTCCAGCCAAGGCCGAGAGCATCGCAATTTGCAGCCCCGTCACCCCGACGGAGCCCACCAAAGGAACCCCGCCAGAGGCCATGGCGCTGCCCGCGTAAGACAAGACCAAAGCACGGTGACGGGCAAACTCCGCCTCTTCTTCGCCGGGTCCGGCGACCTTCATCAAAAACAGCACGACCGAGGGCAGCACATGCGTCAAAGCGGCCTCTAAAGGCGAGAGATCCGCCTTTTCGGGGGCAGAGAGGTCAAGCTCGACCGCCGGCAATGTGGCCCCAAAGGCCGCTTCGGCAAGGCCTGTGTTATGCGCGATCATGCGGGCCCTTGCCCCGGCATCGGGCAAAAGATCGCCCCCCGTGTGGATCAAAATGACACGCACCTTGCCTTTGCGCAGGCGCCCCAAGATTGCGGTAACCATCCCCTGAACCGGATCGTCCAGCCGCATCAGCACTAAAGCGACATGCGCACTTTTCGCGGCTTCTGCCAGATCGGCGCCAGGGTCATAGGCAACCTCTCCAAGCCCGCGGGTGTCCAGGAACCGCATCACAGGGTCATCGGCCGGGAAGTCAAAAGAGCGGGCGGTGCGGGTGCAAGGGGCATAGCCATTGCCCACCTCAGCCTCCGGCAGTCCGGTCAAAGCGCGCACCAAAGAGCTTTTTCCAGCCCCCGTTTTGCCCAAAAGCCAAAGAGTCGGCACCGGAAGTCGCACCGATTTGGGCGGGGTTTGCGGGGCTTCGACGGCAGTTGATACCATGTCCCACACCTTGCGCGGCCCCCATGCAATCGCTTCGCCCGCTTGCGACAGCATCCCGCCTGTTTGGGATAAAAGCCCCGCGCCTGCACCGCTGGCAAAGATCCGGCGCACCTTGGCAAGTGCTGCCTTCTTGGCAGGGCTCAACTGGCCGTCTGCTTGTGCGAGTTCGGTCAAGAGTGCAAGGATCTGCGCCGACATGGCGTCGTCATTGCAATCTGGGTTTTGGCGCTTGTAGTCGGCCAGTGCGCGGGTGGCTTCGGCAATGGTGCGCCCTTTGGTATCGGCCTCAATCACGGGCAAAGCTGCGGCGATGTAGGCAGGATCAAGGCCCCATTCCGTATCAAAATAATCGGCTATGCTGGAACGTTTCGCCTGATCAAATGCGCCCGCCTCACGCGACACCAGCACAAAAAGCCCCGCCACCATATCGAACAGGGCTGCCGCCAGATAGTCTATCGGCGTGTTGATAAACTTGGGCAGGGCGTCAAGCTGTGACCCAGCATAACTGCGCCACGCTGGCACCACACCCCATCCCAACGCCCCTGCCGCTGCTGCTGATCCGATCACCCATCCGGCGGGTGTGCCAGCCACTCCAGCACCCACAGCTGTCAACCAAGACCCGAAAAACGCCCCCGCCGTGACCGACGAACGTGCCGCAAGGCCACCAACCGCCCCGGCAGACCCCCCATGCCAAAGGTCGCCCACCACAGTCCCCGCTGAAAGGTTGGTAAATGCCTCCTCTCCAATGCCCAGCAGCGCCTTAAATCGCAATGGCTGGGCCACCACCCGCGCAACACTGTCAAATCCGATGGGCTTTTCCATTCAACCGCTGACCTTGCGCAACTTGGCCGCTAGATTGCGGCTGCATCCAGTCAGACCAGCACTGGACCAACCGGCATTGGCCCAACCGGCGATGGCCCCGTTGCCGAGGCCAAAGGCCACCAGACGTGGCATCAAGACGGGCACCAAAAGCCTGCCAGTATTCTGGATAGACCTGATCCGCAGGCCAAGGCATACCGAGATGACCACCCCAAAGGGCGTGTTGGGGAACTGATTGATTATGTCCAAGACGACGGACAAAATTTTTGCCCCGATTTTCAAGACCATCCCCGCAAGGGTCACTGTCAGCTTGGCCAAATCAACCACAATCGCCTTCGCGTCGGTAAAGATCACCAAACGTTCGATCTGTTCGGTGGTCTTGCGAAGCTTCAGCGCAGTGTTCAGATCTGCAAAATTCGCTGCAGTTTCGGCGGGCGTGACGGGCATGATCTTTGGTCCTTGGATCGGATGGAAAATTGGTAGCCCGGCGGTTTGCTAAAAAATAGGGATATAAAACACTTCAGCGACAGGATTTGCGATATAGGGTTGAGATAAAGAAGGTTTTTGCGATTGGGCGATCTGGGTCGGACCACAGCAAAAAGCTTGTCACCCCCTGTTTTTTCATCGCAGCACCTCTGCGGTCAGAGTTTTGCACCAAGGCCCGTGGTCATTGCCGTAAAAGTCGCACAGCGGCGAGGGTCGATTTGACCCTTAGGGCAGCAGCCCTCAGCCCCACAGGGCGGGCTTTGTGTCATAGCCGATGTACAAGGGATGTTTTGGCAAACCGTCCTTGCTTAACCCCAAATGGTACAGCGCAAATCCCGCCTGTCGCAGCAGCCTTTCCACCTCGGCCCCCCGACCCAGATGCACGCCATGAGTGCCCCAAGCGCAGATGATGCACTGGGCCTGTGCCGCCATTTTGACAATGGCCGCATCATTCTCGGGGCCCACAGGGTCAGCCACGGCCCGCATCACCTTGGGGTCGGTTGCGCGGTAGGCGAAGATATTGGTCACGGCAAAGCTGCCAAAGCCCAAGGCCCGCGCCCGCCGCTCGCAGCGCTCGACCGTGGGGTCGTTTTGCGCCTCAGTCGCGGTGGAGGGGTTGAGCATGACAAACAACACCCTTGGCCCCGGCGCCCAGATGCGCACCAGCAAATAACGATAGGCCTCGTCCGCAGAATAGTCCGCATAGCTTGCCGCATCGCCCTTTTGGTGCTGACGGCGGATCATGGGGCTTGTGTAACAAACACCCGCGCGGGGTGAAACATTCCCAAGCGCACCTGCCCCAAGCCCAAGGCGCGGCCGTTGTGACTGGCCCAAACCTCACCCTCGGCCGACGTCAGCACCGCCCCTGGATTGCCGACGGCAATCTTGCGCGCACCGTCGGCTGTGGCTTCCACCTGCGGCAGATCGGCCAAGGCGGCCTCGATCGGCAAAAGCCTGTCCTCCAGCGTGCCGTCTTCGCCCAAGGCCAGCACTTCGTCCCATGTCAGCCCGTCCGCCGCATCAAACGGCCCCGACCATGTCCGCCGCAGCCAAGCGACATGCGCCGCCGTCCCCAAGGCACGCCCCAGATCGCGGGCGATGGCGCGCACATAGCCGCCCTTGCCGCAGACCATTTCCAAGATCACATGATCGGCATCACTCCGCTCGATCAGCTCTAACGAATCCACCCACAGAGGACGGGCGGCAAGCTCGAACACCTCGCCCTCGCGCGCCAGATCATAGGCCCGCGCGCCGTCAACCTTGACAGCCGACACCTGCGGCGGCACCTGCATGATCTCGCCGCGAAAGGCCGCAAGAGCCGCTTTGATGGCCTCGGTCGTCGGGCGCAGATCGCTGGTGGCCACAACCGCGCCTTCGGCATCATCGGTGCTGGTTTCCGCCCCAAAGCGCACGGCAAAACGGTAGCCTTTCAGCGCATCGGTTAAGACGGCCACCGTCTTGGTCGCCTCGCCAAAGGCCAGCGCAAGAACCCCAGTCGCTGCCGGATCCAGCGTGCCGGCATGCCCCGCCTTTTGCGCCTTCAGCAGCCATTTGACCTTGTTGACCACATCGGTGGACCCTACGCCCGCTGGCTTATCGACGATCAGCCACCCCGACAGCTTGCGCCCCTTTTTGGTGCGGCCCATGCTCAGTTCCCCTCTACCAGCCCAACCATCGGCCCAATTGAAAACCCCACCCCGCTGCGCCCCAGCTCTGGCGCATAAAGCCGTGAGATTGATCCGTCAAAATACAGCGCATCGCGCGCACCCAAGCCATCGCGGAAAAAGCGCGCAAAACGGTCAAAGGTCACCGCAGTATCTGCCAGAACAAACCACGCCACCCCGCCATCCGCCCGCACCCCCACCCCGTTGCGGATCTTGGGTGAGGTGGAACCCGCCAAAAACTCCGGATGCAAAGCCCCGCCAATCACCAACATCGGCCCCGATTGACTGGCATAGCGGCAGGGCAGGGGGGCGGCTGCAAAGGCGCGGCTTTCCACCACGGCCAAAAGGCCATCGCCTATGCAAAAGACGCCATTGGGCAAAAGCCCGAAGTTGCCCGGCCCGTCCCGCGTGATGATGCGGTGCCGCTGCGTGCCGTCTTCGATGTAAAGACCCACCGGCGATAGATCGGGCTGAAACATCCCTGCATTCATAGCAAAGGCAAGATGCTGGCCATTGGCCTTCAAGGCCGCCTCTACCGGCGCAAAGCCGCCATAGGGCAGCCCGTCCGACCCCTTCAAAAACATCCGCATGTCGCTGCCCGCAGTCGCCGCGCAGACGACAAACTGCGCTCCCTCAAACACTTGATCCCTACAGCTTGCCACAGCAGGGCTCGCCGCCAAGACCAAGATCAGCACCAAGGCGCGCATGATCTTAGGCGTCGCTTTCAGGATGGCCCACCTCATCGTCGGGCAGGGTGTCGGGGGCAGCCAGATCGCGCATGACGACAGGGTCGGCGAACATCCGGCGCGTCTCGTCCAAGCGGTCAAAGGTTTCATCGCGGCGAAAGCGCAGGTCAGGGGCATGGCGCAAGATCACCTCTTCGGAAACTTTCTTGCGAATAATCCCCTTGTGGCGCGACAAAGCCTCAACTGCCAGTTCGACATTGCCGCTGCCCAAAAGCGGCATAACATAGACCGTGGCGATTTTCAGATCGCTTGAAACCGCCACCTCGCCGATCGTGATCGACATGGCGTCAAAGGCCGGATCGTGGATCTCGCCCCGTGACAGAATTTCCGACAAGCGCCGCCGGATCATTTCGCCCACGCGCAGCTGACGCTGACCGGGCCCTTTGGATGTTTGTTTGACCATGACGCCCCTTTAGGCCCAAACGCCCCGCCCCGCAACGGGGTCCAAACGCCACGCGATTCGCCTGAGGGCCCAGCAAAGCCTTGCACCAAATCGCCCCGCATCCTAAACCCTGCCAAAGCGTGGAGGCGATAATGAGCGATAAGCCCGGCATAGTGGTCACCGGCGCATCCGGTCGGATGGGCCAGACGCTGGTCAAACTGATCTTGGCGTCCGGTCACTGGCAGCTTGTGGGCTGTATCGAACGCGCAGGCTCGCCGTGGCTGGGCCGCGACATCGGCGAGGCGCTGGGCACGGGCGTCTTGGGCCAAATCATCACCGACGATCCCCTGCCGTCTTTCGCCCGCGCCCGTGCTGTGGTGGATTTCACATCGCCCGAGGCCTCGGTCAACTTTGCCAAACTCGCAGCCCAAGCCCGCCTTGTGCATGTCGTGGGCACCACAGGCCTTGCCCCTGACCATCACCGCGCCCTTGATCTGGCCGCCCCCCACGCTGTCATCATTCAGGCTGGCAATATGAGCTTGGGGGTCAACCTTTTAACACGGCTCACGCAAAAAGTAGCCCAAGCCCTTGATCTGGATTGGGATATCGAAGTGGTGGAGGCCCACCACCGCCTGAAAGTTGATGCCCCCTCAGGCACCGCATTGATGCTGGGCGAGGCCGCAGCCCAAGGGCGTGGCACAACGCTGCAAGACGCCAAAACCCCCTCTCGCGATGGCATCACAGGCGCGCGCACCCCCGGTTCCATCGGCTTTTCGGCCATACGCGGCGGCGATATCGTGGGCGAACATGATGTGATCTTCGCCACCTCTGGTGAACGCCTCGTGCTGCGCCACATCGCCACCGACCGCGCCATCTTTGCGCGCGGCGCTCTCAAAGCCGCACAATGGGGTTTGGCGCAAAAACCCGGCCGTTATGACATGATGGATGTCTTGGGCCTGTAACCCCCCACACCCCCCCTTTCATATGTGCTCAAATATCCCCGCCGGAGGCCCAAGGCCCGCCCAGCCGAAATCCCCTTTCCTTTTGCCCCTATTTCCCCTATACGCGCGCATCATCCTTCAAGACGGAAGACCAAGGGCCTTGCTGGACGACATCCCGGCTTGCGCCGTCACCCACAACCTTTAGGAGATTACGATGTCGATCACTGTTGAAGAAAAAACCCGCCTGATCAAAGAATTTGCCACCAAAGAAAATGATACGGGCTCGCCCGAAGTTCAGGTGGCGATCTTGTCGTCGCGCATCGCGACCCTGACCGAGCACTTCAAAAGCCACAAGAAAGACAACCACTCTCGCCGTGGTTTGCTGATGCAAGTGGCCCAACGCCGCAAGCTGTTGGACTATCTGAAGTCCAAAGATGCCGCACGTTACACCGCGCTGATCACCCGTCTGGGCCTGCGCCGCTAAACTTGCACTGTGCCCGGGCCCTGCTCGGGCGCTTTGCCTTTCTGGCCCCGGCTGATCCGGGGCGGCCCATCCGCGCCAGGGCTCTGCGCGGCGGGGGATCCGCAAATCCAAATGAGCCAGGGGCATTCGGCCCCTACGCACCGCCGGTGGGAGGGTCCCCCGGCTTAGATAGGATGAAACATGTTCAATATCACTTCGAAATCCATCCAGTGGGGCAATGACACCCTGACGCTGGAAACCGGCAAGGTTGCCCGCCAAGCGGATGGGTCGGTTATCGCCACCTTGGGCGAAACCTCTGTCATGGCCAACGTGACCTTTGCCAAAGCCGCAAAGCCCGGCCAAGATTTCTTCCCCCTGACGGTTCACTATCAGGAAAAGTATTACGCAGCCGGCAAGATCCCCGGCGGCTTTTTCAAGCGCGAGGCGCGCCCGTCTGAAAAGGAAACGCTGGTTTCCCGCCTGATCGACCGCCCCTGCCGCCCGCTGTTTGTCGAAGGCTTCAAGCATGAAGTGCTGGTCATGGCGACCGTGCTGTCGTGCGACCTTGTGAACGACCCCGACATGGTGGCGATGATTGCGGCCTCTGCCGCGCTGACGATTTCCGGCGTGCCCTTCATGGGCCCGATTGCCGCTTGCCGTGTGGGTTTTTCCAAGGGTGCTTACGTCTTGAACCCTGCGATGGACGACATGACCCAACTGCGCCTCAACCCCGATCAGCGCTTGGATCTGGTTGTGGCCGGCACCAAAGACGCCGTCATGATGGTAGAGTCCGAAGCCTACGAGCTGTCGGAAGACGAAATGCTGGGCGCTGTGAAGTTCGGTCATGCCCAGATGCAACCGGTGATCGACCTGATCATCGACTTCGCCGAAATCGCCGCGAAAGAACCCTTCAACTTCTCGGCCCCCGACATCTCGGCGCTTTACGGCCGTGTGGCGGCTGCGGGTGAAACCCAGATGCGCGCCGCCTTCGCGCTGCGTGACAAGCAAGAACGCTCAAACGCCATTGATGCGGCCTCTGCTGCCATCAAGGGCGCTTTGTCGGCGGAAGATTTGGCCGATATCAACCTTGGGTCGGCGATCAAAAAACTTGAATCCTCGATCCTGCGCGGTGATATCATCAACGGCGGTGCACGCATTGACGGGCGCGACAACAAAACCGTCCGCCCGATTGTATGCGAAACCGGTCTGCTGCCGCGCACCCACGGTTCGGCCCTGTTCACCCGCGGGGAAACCCAAGGTTTGGTCGTGACCACCTTGGGCACGGGCGAGGATGAGCAGATCATCGACGCCTTGAACGGCAACACCCGCTCGAACTTCCTGCTGCACTACAACTTCCCGCCCTATTCGGTTGGCGAAGTGGGCCGCGTGGGCAGCCCGGGACGGCGCGAAATAGGCCACGGCAAACTGGCCTGGCGCGCCCTGCAAGCCGTGCTGCCCGCCCCGACCGACTTCCCCTATACGATCCGCGTTGTGTCCGAGATCACCGAATCCAACGGTTCCTCCTCGATGGCGTCGGTCTGCGGTGGGTCACTGTCGATGCTGGACGCTGGTGTGCCGCTGAAAGCGCCGGTTGCGGGCGTGGCCATGGGCCTGATCTTGGAAGACGACGGCCGCTTTGCCGTCTTGACCGATATCTTGGGCGATGAAGACCACTTGGGCGATATGGATTTCAAGGTGGCAGGTACCGCCAACGGGATCACGTCTTTGCAGATGGACATCAAGATCGCCGGCATCACGCCCGCGATTATGGAGCAAGCTTTGGCCCAAGCCAAAGATGGCCGGATGCACATCTTGGGCGAAATGGCCAAGTCGATCTCTGGCCCGCAGGCGTTCAGCGCCTATGCGCCCAAGATCGAAACCATGACGATCCCGACCGACAAAATCCGCGAAGTGATCGGGTCGGGCGGCAAAGTCATCCGCGAAATCGTCGAACTGTCGGGTGCCAAGGTCGACATCAACGACGACGGCATGATCAAAATCGCCTCGAACGACGCCGCCGCCATCAAAAAGGCCTATGACATGATCTATTCGATCGTGGCAGAGCCCAAAGAAGGCGAAGTTTACATCGGCAAAGTGGTGAAACTGGTCGACTTCGGCGCCTTTGTGAACTTCTTTGGCAAGCGCGACGGCTTGGTCCATGTCTCGCAAATCGCTTCCAAGCGGTTGAACCACCCCAATGAGATCCTGAAAGAAGGCCAAGAGGTGAAGGTGAAACTTCTGGGCTTTGACGACCGAGGCAAAGTGCGCCTTGGCATGAAGATGGTCGATCAGGAAACCGGGCTAGAGATTGCGGAAAGCAAAGACAACGCTGAAGGGTGATGTGATCCAAGGGCTCCGGGAAACCGGGGCCCATTCTTATCTGAAAGTTCGAAATGCCAGTAAGTTCTGCCGTCACCCCGGACGATACCATGGTCAACGTGGTGTGCATGAAGTGGGGTACGCTTTACGGCGCTGACTATGTGAATGCTTTGTTTGCAGGTGTGCGCCAGCACTTGTCTTTGAAACATCGTTTTGTTTGTTTTACAGACAACGCCCAAGGCATTTCGCCCGATGTTGAAATCCGTCCGATCCCCCGCATAAACTTGCCCGATGGCAAAGAGGATTTGCGCTGGCGCAAGTTGACCTTGTTTTCCAATCCGTTGGATGACTTGGTAGGCCCAACGTTGTTTTTGGATCTCGATTTGGTGATTTTTGGAGCGCTGGATGTGTTTTTCTTGCGGCCAGGTGCCGTTCCCATCATACGCGATTCAGATTTGTTTAGATCCAAGCACTTGCGTGCGTTGTTCCAGTCAAAACGCCACCGTTTCTTGGAAATGGTGGGCAACTCATCGGTCTTTCGTTTCCGTGCGGGTGCGCATGAGCACGTTCTAAAGCGCTTTGTGGCCGATCCAGGTGGCGCTACATCGACCTATAAGATCTCGCAACAATTCCAGAGTGCCGCCTTGGCCGAGGCTGGTGAACTATCCTATTGGCCAGAAACTTGGTGTGTCAGTTTCAAGAATGCGTGCGTTCCGCGTGGGTTAGCCAGTTATTGGGAGGATCCGGCATTGCCAAAAGATGCGCGGATTGTGGTTTTCGCAGGCGAACCAAAAATGACTGAGGTTTTGGCGGGCGGTGGGAATAAGTGGTATCGCCGGATTGGGAATGTGGAATGGTTAAGAATGGCTTGGAAAAGGCCAATTTGATGACATTCAAAAATCTTAAGAAGAAGATCAGAAGCGCACTCGCACGGAGAGAAATTCAAAAAAGGAACCCTGCATACCTTGGTAAACCGCACAGATTGGACCGAAAGGTCATTGTTTCGCTCACCAGTTATCCGGCTAGATTTCCAATGCTGTATTGGACCTTGTTGTCGCTTTTACGTCAATCGGTTGCGGCCGATCAAACGATACTTTGGGTGACAACTACAGATTTTCCTGCGCTGACGCCAAAAATTCTGGAACTACAGTCACAAGGCCTTTCAATTCGCACTTATCCGAAAAACTTCAAATCATATCTTAAAATTATTCCAGCTTTGGAAATGTTTCCTGACGGCTATATTGTGACCGCAGACGACGACCTTCCCTATTGGGAAACTTGGCTGGAAGAGTTGTCCGAGGAAATGCGCCATTCTCGGTCGGCTTCAGTTTGTCACCGAGCACACAGAATTACGCTTGACCAACAATCGCTGCCAGATGACTACCGCGAGTGGGAGATGGCGATATCTGCGCCATCGTTTGGACCACTGGTTTTTGCCACAGGCGTGCATGGTGTGATGTATGATGCCCAGAAATTAGACCCCAGAACGAGCGACTCGGATGCGTTCTTGCGCCTAGCGCCATCAGCAGATGATATTTGGTTGTATTGGATGGTGCGGTTAATGGAAGGCGTCACGGTTAAGGTTGGTAAAAAACGTCGTGTTATTGAGTGGCCAAACTCTCAAGTACAAAATTTGCGCAGAGTTAATATTCAGGGTGGCGGCAATAATGAGGCCCTTAAAAACATGATAGCCAAGTTTGGTTTTCAAAATTAAAGCGCAATGTGACTGGGCTTTATACTAACTTTTATCCTTTAAAAACCTTTCACAATTCCAAACTTTGTCGTCGTAATGGACAGTGCTCTGGTCTGTGCTCTGATCTCTCGATTGCGTTGACGCACTTCTGGGCGGTCATAACCACGGGGATGATCAAGATGAACCAAAGGCGCTGAATACCGCACTGTGCGCGCCTTAAAGCCTGCGTTCTTCATCCGCTGGCCCAACTCTTTATCCTGCCCGCCATATTTAATTCGCTCGTCATAGCCATTCACTGCAAGAATGTCGTCTCGAAAGCATGACGCATTCGCGCCACAAAGTGAGGTGCGAATAGGATTGATCCACTCCAAGAGCGACATCACAGGCCGAGGAAAAGGCGATGTTTTAAGCCAAGCCGATATATTCTTTAGTGCTCCTTGAGAGCGAAGCCAATTTCTTTGAAAAATGATTAAGCTGCGAACGTCATCAACTGTTATAATGTCTGTCGCAGTCTTATTCAGCCGGATCAGGCTGCCAGTGTTAAAAGCCTTCCTGCAAGCCATCTGAACATGTCTGCTTACAAAACTAGGATGGATCAATACATCCCCATCTATAAAAACCAAGTAATCTGCGGTAGATGAGGCGATGGATTTATTCAAGATCGCCCCTTTTTCAAACCCATCGTCTGGGTGCCAGATATGGCGCACAGGCACGATTGAACGCGCAGAAAAGGCATCAATCGCGGCTTTGGTTGGGGGACCTGATCCGTCGTCAGCAATGCAAATGCTGGTGAGTGGGTAATCCTGCAAGAAAACCGATTCAAAGCACATCCGCAACGCGTGAGGATTATTGTAGGTCGAAATGATCAGTTCGGTTTGCATTTCTAAGTTGCTTTGCAGTCTTATCTTGGCGCTTTGCACAAAGCGTGTTCACGAGATTGAGACCAAACTAAGCGCAAAATATGGGGTTGACCAGACGATTTTTGGGCTGTCGTGGTAGGCGGGTTAGTGGCCTCCACCCCAAAATCGCGCCCAACCCCGCTTGACACAGCGGCTTTCGACCTGTTGAACCAACTTATACCACGCAGGAGGGGGCCATGTATCTGGAAGCTGTGCGCGAACTTCTCCGCAAGCAGAAACTGGTCGAGGGTCTGGTCAAGGGCCATGGGGCCGTGCATCACAACCTTGTGGAAACTGTCGTTGAAAAACAGCAATTGGTTGAGCTTGAAAATTTCATGTCCAAGCTCGCTGTAGCTGATATTGTTGAAATCCTTGAAGCTTTGCCCGCAGAAGATGCCGCTTTCTTGTGGCCTCGGGTGCCTGCCGGTCGCTCAACCGATGTGTTGTGGGAAGTCTCTGACGAACTGCGCGATCAATTGGAAGAGGTTGCAGGCCCGCGCTTGGCCGAAACCAAGGTGTCCGTCTTTGAACTGATCGGTGGCCGCATCAAGCAAAGCCCGATTAAGGCTCGCAAGGATTTGGAGGGGAAAAAGCCCCTGTGGATCGACCTTTTGAACGCCTCGTCAGCTCAGCGGGCCTATATTGGTGAGTTCTATCATTTGGATCTGCCCGATCCGGGTGATGAAACCGATCTTGAAGTGTCGAACCGCTTTCACATTGAAGAAAGTGGTGCCTTAAATCTGCATTCGAACTTTTTGCTCGATCGCGGCGGCAAAAGTCGGTCGGTTCCTGTGGCCTTTATTTTGTACAAAGATATCCTCTTTTCGCTGCGACATGAGGATTTGCCGGTGTTTCGGCTGCAACGCCGGCGTGCCGAAACGGTGCCGGGTTTTGCTACCGATTGCTTTGATCTGCTGTTGAACCTGTATGGTTCAGACGTTGAATATTCTGCTGACAGTCTTGAGGATATTTATAAAACCCTTTCCCGTGTCGGAAAACACGTGTTGTCTGAAACGATGACAGATGAAGAGGCGGCGTCAGTCCTTGCCGACATTGCCGAGGAAGAAGATCTAAACGGCCGCATTCGTGCCAACATCATGGACAGCCAGCGCGCTATTGTTTTTCTGATGCAGACGCGCGCCCTTTCGGATGGCAATGTCAAAGACGCCAAGCAGGTTTTGCGCAATATTGACAGTTTGAACAGCCACACGGCGTTTTTGTTTGATAAAATAAACTTCCTGATGGATGCGACCATCGGCTTCATCAATATCAACCAAAACCGGCGCGTCACACAGTTAACCATGCTCAGCGTGGTTTTTTTGCCGATGAATATTTTGGCTGGCATGGGTGGGATGTCGGAGTATTCTAGGATGACGGCGGGAATTCCGTGGCCGGTCTCCTATGCTTTTTTTGCGATCGGATCGGCTGTTGTCGGCCTATTGACTTATCGGGTGGTGCGGCGAGTTGATCAGAAAAAGGCGCGGCGGGCGATCAACAAGTAACCCGCCGCTGCTATTTTACTTGGGCGATTTGACAAAGCGCAAGTAGGGCAGTTTAATGTCCAGCGCGCCAAAGCGCTCGGTCGCTTGCTCGTTATTCAACGCCAAGGCCACAATCACATCTTGCCCGGCTTGCCAGTTGGCAGGGGTTGCCAGCGGTTTGCCATCGGTCAATTGCACGGCATCCAAAGCGCGCAAGATTTCGGCAAAGTTGCGGCCAACGGACATCGGGTAGGTCATCGTCAGTTTAACCTTCTTATCCGGCCCCACGATGAACACCGTGCGCACTGTGGCCGAATTGGCGGGCGTGCGCCCTTCGGTCGGCAGATAGAATTCGGCTGGAAGCATGTCATAGGCCTTAGCGACAGTCAGGCTGGTGTCGTCGATGATCGGAAAATCTGCCGGTGCACCGCCAAAGGCTTCGATGTCGCGCTTCCATTTTTCGTGATCTTGCACCGAATCAACTGATACGCCGATCACCTTGGTGCCGCGCTTTTTGAATTCGGGCACCAGTTGGGCGACAGCGCCGAATTCGGTGGTGCAGACGGGGGTGAAATCGCGCGGGTGGCTGAAGATGATGCCATAATGGCCATCTAGCCAGTCGTGGAACGTGATCTCTCCGGCGGTTGAGTTGGCGGTGAAATCGGGGGCAATGTCATTGATGCGCAGGCCCATGGCAATCCTCATGCTGGGGTGTGATTTGGCTTACATAAGCATTTCGGAACGAAGTTTCACTAACTTCGACAGTTTGGGGAAAAGAAAGGTAGGCTGTTCTGGGGTGGTATGCTTTCAGGGACCATTCTTCCCATGGGCAATTAAAGTCGGAATTTGATCAAAGATGCCGCGCCCCGTGCTTGCCGCACATTGCCACAGATGCGACCATGTGCCGAACCAATAGGAGGCCCGCATGATCATCCGCCGCGACTTTTACATCAATGGCGCTTGGACCGCCCCTGCCACCCCGCGTGACGCCCAAGTGATTGATCCCTCAACCGAGGATGCTTGCGCTGTTATTTCCTTGGGGGGTCAGGCCGACACAGACGCCGCCGTGGCCGCGGCCCTTGCTGCCTTTCCCGCATGGGCTGCCACCCCCCGCGCCGAACGCCGTGCGGCTGTGGTGCGCATTTTGCAGCAATACGAGCGCCGCTTGGAAGACCTGTCGCAGGCCATTTCGATGGAGATGGGATCGCCCATCGACCATGCGCGGGGATCGCAATCGCCCTGCCTGCCGTGGCATTTGACGAATTTTCTGACGGCCTTTGACCAGATGGAATGGGTGCGCCCCTTGGGCCCACATGCGCCCGATACGATGATTGCGCAGGAACCTATCGGCGTGGTCGGCCTAATCACGCCGTGGAATTGGCCGATGAACCAAATCGCGCTGAAAGTCATTCCGGCCATTCTGGCGGGCTGCACCTGTGTGCTGAAACCTTCGGAAGAATCGCCACTGAACGCCATGATTTTTGCCGAATTCTGTCACGATGCAGGGCTGCCTGCGGGCGTTTTCAATCTGGTAAACGGCGATGGGGTGGGGGTCGGCAGCCAGTTGTCGACCCACCCTGATGTGCAGATGATCTCTTTCACCGGATCGACCCGCGCGGGCAAGGCCATTTCGAAAGCCGCCGCAGAGACGCTTAAGCGTGTCACGCTGGAATTGGGCGGCAAGGGGGCGAATGTCATTTTCGCCGATGCCGATGACGAAGCCGTCGAACGCGGCGTGCGCCATATGATGGACAACTCGGGCCAATCTTGCAACGCGCCCTCGCGCATGCTGGTGCAGCGCCCGATCTATGACCGCGCTGTGACGATTGCAGCCCAAGTCGCCGACAGCATCAAGGTCGGCTCCGCGCA